>DATGFZ010000551.1:0-17112 GCA_035308805.1 Puia sp.
TGATGGACAAACTATGACGGTTAACTCAATTATACACCTGATGGTTCCCACTCCTTCCCATGTGAATGTCCTGGAACAAATGGTTGTTTACGTAACAGAGGTTTGGACGTTGAGCAAAGATGGCCAGTCTATTTCTGTTCAGGCCAATGCAAAATCAACGTTCGGGGGCGTCGAGCGTTCCTGGAAGACCGTATTTGATAAAGCCAGTTAGTATTCAAAGACTTTTTTTGTACAAGCCCGGCTTAGAAATGCCTTAAACGGATCTGATTTACCAGGCGATAGCGCTTTGTTAATTAAAACTATAAAAATATGAAAAAAATTATTTATGCGCTGATCTTACCGCTGGTTGTGGTAAGCGGGTTAGTATTTGCTGATCAGGAAATCAATAATGAAACTTCTAAAAAATCAACCCCAAACCCACTCTCCGCTGCTGAAAGGGATGCCGCATTGAAACAATGGGAGGCTACTCCTGAAGGAATAAACTTTAAAAAATGGGAAGCGTCTCCCGCAGGTAAAAAAGTGTATGCCGCCGAAGCTAAAATATGGGAGCACATTAAAGATTATACGAATATGGAAGGAGTTATAACCTCTCTTTCTCTTCCGCCAGGCTCAAGATTAGGTTTCGGTGTGATGGTCAGGATTAATGGAGACGATTATATTGTAAAATTTGAGCCGGAAAAGTCTCAACTTGAGCAATTGCATAGCCTGAAAGTTAACGACAAAATAATTATAAAAAGCCATACCCTGTCGCACGCGCCCAAGTACTCATATCCAATAGTATCGGGCGACTATGTAGAACGAGATAGTAAAATAATTTATAAACGTGTGCCTCGCAAAGGTGGATGCTGAGTAAATAAATTAAGAAATACAAACACGTATATGCGTCGTTTTTGATGTTTGTTTTTTTCATCTCCTGTGGAGGACAAAGCAAAACTGACCTTCCAAAAGAAAAATCAAGTCTGAAACAAAAGACGCATCCGCTTCCAGATGGATTTACACCAAATATGAGTATACTGATTCTATCGGTAAGTGCCTGATCGGACAAAACATCTTCCCAAAAGGCGGGACAAAATACACTGACCCTAATAGTGATGTTTATGGGAGTGACGAGTTGTTGGTTTTTGTGTCATGTCCTGTCATGAAAGGCATTGGGGGTAATTATAGCATTTTAAAACGCGCACCAGTGGAAAAGAATCCAAACAAAGCAATTTTCTTGAATTGATGTTTAATCATCAGGAGTTTTATGAGCCTTAATTTATTCGTTTTAGGTAATATTTCCTCATATACCAACTCTTACCAAACAATATAAATTTCTTATGTTTTGAATAGCCCCATTGCCGATTTACTTTTAAACCATTTATATTCGTCAAAAAAAGTTTATTGTGTCCAAAAATGTATTTAATGGGTTCATGCAGATTGTGATTGCCAGTTAGTGCTTCATGTACAGAAATTGATTCTTTTTCAACGGTATACTCGGATGATGAATCAACCGCTAAAGATTTGTACCTCAAAATAAGAAACCTTTGATGAACTTGAAATTGTCCAGCAGCCGTGTCATATACCATGTCGCCACTCATTCTATATGTAAATGTTGAATCAGAATTTAATTTTACCCTGGTGCCAAAAAAACCATTTACAGCAAATTTTGATCTATATATCCCAAAAATATTTCGTGTCGAATTACAGGCAAAAAGCAAAAATGTAAACACTATGCTCAACGACATATTCATTTTGATCATTTTTAAACTTGATGCAACTATCCTCAGATTTACATAAATGTTTTTTAAACTTTTCGGAAAGTTATCATAACTATAACCAGCAATGTTGCAGGAATTCTAATTATTTTTATCCAGCTATTTCTTAGGTTCAATTTCAAAAATTGCATTGCCATTTTGTAAAATATCTTGTAAAAGATTACGATATGATTCTTTAATTTATCATAGTTTCGCTGTCGCCGGAGGGGACGAACAGATGAAGCCTCCAACAGCCCAAATGCAAGAACGTTAGCCGTAATGATTGAGCGGGTTCGGGAACCGGATAAAAAATTATCCGATATGGCGATGGATTTCAACTTCTAAAATTTTAATTATGCCGCAAAAAGGACAAATATTGAAAAATCCAGCGACCGGGGACGTTTATGAGTATTTGGAACTATCCAAAGACACAAATGGTGAAAGAATAACGTTAAAACAAACAATCAATAAAGGACAATTATATCCAAAGCATTTTCACACGCTACAAGACGAACGTTTTGAAGTCCTTACCGGAAAGCTAACCATTTGGTCGGAAGGGAAAACAAAAACTCTCTGCCACGGGGAAAAAATAACGCTCCCCAAAAATAAACCTCATAATCATTACAATAATGATAATGAACCAGTAACTTTTATTCAAACCGTTTCTCCTGCATTAGATTTTGAGTATTGGATGGAAAACATTATAGGCCTGACAATAGACGGCAAAATACGAAATGGGAAGACTGGCTTTATACAAGACCTGGTAACGTTAAAATATCTAGATAGCAAAACCTATCTTCCGAATATTCCACTAGGAATTCAAAAAATACTAATGAATATAGTTGGTCCGCTTGGGAGGCTATTTGGATACAGGGCGATTTATAAAAAATATTCAGGCATAGAAAAATAACTACAGTTAACAAAAGGCTTTATGCCATTGAGAGTTGACCAACAATTTTGCCTGTCGTTGCGCAGGTTATGAGGAAATAGATGCTGTTTTCTAAGGTTCTTTTTTTCTTCTATGACTTTTATTATGTAAAGAAATAGAGGATCCGTTCAGTAACTTATTTACATCATGTTTGAAAAGTCTTCCGATAGGCAATTCTTTTTCGCCAATCTGGATAGTGTCGGCATCGTACGAGTCAATTTTGTTAACAGCGATTATGAATGATCGGTGAATGCGTATGAAGGCATCTTTGGGCAAAGTTTCTTCAAGAGAAGAAAGCAGGTGTTTTGTAACGATTGTTTTTGCAGAAGCGATTATTTTAATATAGTCGTTCAATCCTTCTATATATAAAATATCATTTAAAAGAATTTTTACCATTTTACGATTAGCCCGCACATATAAACAATTGCCGGAAGACTCTGCAAGAGTATCTGCGGAGTGATAAGCAGAATCTGGCGACTGTATTTCCGTTTGTAAAACTTTATTCACCGCTTTTAAAAAGCGTTCAAAAGAAATCGGCTTCAACAAATAATCAACAGCATCAAGTTCAAATCCCTCCACTGCATATTTTCTATATGCTGTAGTGAATATAACTTTCGGCGGATTTTTTAAAGTCCGGATAAAATCGGTTCCCATTATCTTGGGCATTTGAATATCTAAAAATAAAAGGTTAACCCGATTTTCTTGTAGTATTTGCAAAGCTTCCACAGCATTTGCACAGCCTCCGATGAATTTAAGTCCATCCACAGAGTCAATATACTTCTTTAAAACGGAAATCGCCAATGGTTCATCATCCACAGCGAGACAAAATATTTTTTTAGCGGGCATCGTTTGCGCTTTTTAATATTGATAATAATTGAGTTGATTGTGTTTTTTGATTTTCAAGTTTCACTTTCATCCTTACCCTAAACAATTTTTCAGCAGAATGAATTTCCAATTGATGTTTACCGGGATAAAGCAACTGTAATCTTTTTTGAACGTTGGTTAAACCGATTTTTTTTTTGCCGTCGGACTTTTCGGGAATATCGGGTTGATTATTGCTTATTATAAATTCGAGCCATTCATTTCCTGTTTCAATAAAAATATTTATATAAGCCTGTTCAATAATTTTACTAGCGCCATGTTTAAAACAATTTTCTACAAAAGGAATCATCAGCAGCGGAGCTATGAGCATTTCATCATCTGTGGTTCGTTTTATATCTACAACTAAGTTGAGGCGTTTGCCATAGCGCATTTTTTCCAGCCCGATATAATCGAGCAACATTTCTATTTCTGTGTTTACCCGAACGAAAGATCCTGCTCCTTCATTGATCATATAAAAAACCATACTCGATAATTTTTTAACTGCAGTAGCGGCTTTTGGTGAATCATCGAGCGTAAGTGCGTAAATATTATTTAGTGTGTTGAATAAAAAATGGGGATGCACCTGGGCTTTTAGCAATTGCAGTTCCGCCTGAGCATTTTCTTTCATCAGCATTTCATTTTCTCTCTGTTTTTTGTACCAGCTTTTATAATATTTTGTTACTACTATAATGCTGCATGCAACTAACGATCCTGTAAAATGAATGTTGCTATAGATTGCATAATATTTTGAGAGGAAGAGGCTTAGCGGGACAACGCCATTTACATTAAAAAAAAACAGAGAATTTGTATCAGACCATATGTACACGTAGTCGAGATAAGTGATCCAATAAAAACAAAACAGAACCATTATAAACGTAATGGAAAACACTTTATATTTCTTTTTTTGAAGATAATGCGGCATCAAACAATAAACGATGAAGTAACAAAAAATAGCCTGAAGTAAAATTCGGTTGGCCGAAACAGCCAGCTGGTAAATGATAAAACTTTTCATTCCGATATATTCCGGCGTTTGGTTTCTTACCTGCGTGCATACCATATAAAAATACCATCCTGCCCAAAAAATAGCATGTCGCGCAATTCTGATGCGGCGATTATCGGAAAATATAAATTCATGCATTGTCATAAAAAAACAAATTCTTCTTTTTTGGGCATATTTAAATTTTCATTCAACCAAAGAATCAAAACCAAGTTGGTCATCCCGCTTTTAAAATAAGCATCAAAAAAGTGCTTCCCAGGATATAATATTTTTATTCTTTTCAAAGATTTCAGCCAGTCGTAATTTTCGTAGTTATTTTCTGATACATTTTTCAAATTGCTTTTGCACGAGATCAGAACACATAGTTCATCGTTTTCTGATCTAATATCCATGTTAAGTGTCAGTCGCTGTGTAGGTTTGCACAAAAATTCTTCAAAACAATTTTCAACAAGAGATAATAATAATAAAGGTGCAATGCCTAGACCTGTCAATTTGCCTTCCTGTTTTAAATGTACATGAAGGTTAGTTGGATAAAATATTTTTTTTAGACTCAGATACGTTTTTATGATCTGCAATTCTTTTTCCAGAGGCACTTGATCTTTTTCATTATCGTATAAAACATAGCTGAGCAAATCGGATAATTTTAGAATAGTTTCCGGCGATTGGAAAGAATGTTTATTTACAAGATAAAAAATATGCTGAAGTGCATCATGAAGAAAAGTAGGTTGAAAATGAGCTTTTATTAACTGAAGCTCCGTATTGATTTTTTGCTGTTGCAAAAATTCATTTTCTTTCTGTTCGAGATGCATGTTCTTAAACAATTTGATAATGATGGTTAATACGCCAGATGTAAAAGGAAGTCCAACGCCGTACCTGATTGGCTGAAACCATTTAAAACTCACAGGCAAATCGCGAAAAGAAATTTGTTGTGTTAGCATCGCCAGCAAAATATTCAATAGCCATGCCAGGGCAAAATAAAATACAGTGAGACCCATGAATATTACTACCAGGCTGAAATATTTTTCCCTGGTTATGTATCGTGGTAATAAAAAATAAATTGCTATATAAACAGAGACGACACTTACGGGAAAAAAGATCATTAATTGAAATGCATTGAGATAGGTTTTGCTGTTGAATAAATCTTCAGGCTTCGATGGAATAATGTTTACACAAAAAAAATATACTGAAAAAACAAGCCAGAAAATAAGATGCCTGCAAAAGCGGTGCGAAACCTGGTTGGAAAATATGAGGTCGTTAATTTTCACGTAGTTAGCTCTATTTATAAATGTACCAAATTGATTCAGCAAAAACTTAAAATGTTTTAAAGCAAATGCATTTTACCGTCGGTAAATGGCGATGCCCGAATTATTTAAGCTTATTACCATTAGTTGAATGTGATTAAACGAAATACGTAAATATGTACGCACGTGAAGATTAAATTACACGCAAGCATTTTAAAACCTTACATGTTTTATCGTCTTCTGTTTCCCAATCACAAAAAAAACCGACAAATAGTATTGATAGAATAGAAATCGCACAAACTATCCGGGATCAAAAATCCAAGAAGATATTCGTGGAAATACTATGGAATTCTTTTGACAAACACGTAAAAGTTTTGAGATTAACCGGCGACTGAAATATGAAGAAAATAATTCAGCAATAAAGAATCATTTGTAAAAAGCTAACCTTTCCTTCCTGTACAAACTAAACAATATGAAAAGGCAAATCAATGAAATCCTTTATGCTTTTAATAAATTGATTATTCTTTTATTTTTAATTTTTGCAATTAGTTGTCAAAAAGGAAATAACCAAAATCCTGCGCAGACAGCTAACCTTGGGGGACCTAATATTATTTATACGGCCATAATTCCGGATTCAGTAATTCTTGATTTAAATTCGCAGCGTCAATACAATCTCGATTTGAATAATGATGGCATAATAGATTTTGTATTTACAGAGACAGCAGATCCTTCAACGGACTGCCGTGCGTCCAATGGAATTACCTATTCTGGTGATGTAAAACCTTCAAGTGCAAGCAATAATGCAATTGTGTATGATGGTGCTGTGCCACGTCCTCTGGACAGCCTTACAGTCATTGATGCGAATTCTTCTTGGACTAAAGATTCTGCCAATGAATGGTTATATTCTAATACGATCGGACCTGCCGCAAAATGTGACCCCCCTGGTGGGCCTTGGGACTACGCAATACCAGCGAATCAATATTTGGGTTTAAAATTTATAAAGAATGGCAACACCTATTACGCCTGGGCAAGAATATCCAAAGGCATTGACGCGACATCATTAATGCTTCAAGGGTATGCTTATGACATTATTCCAAATCAGCAGATACTTGCTGGGCAAACCAAATAGTGAAGGAATTTCAATTGTGTAAAACTAATTCTGCAAATGTTGAATCAAAAAAAAATCATGAAAAAACAAATCACTAAATATTCTTACTTTTTTAATGCAATAATTATCCTTTGCTTTTTAGTTTTTCCGATCAGTTGTCAAAAAAGAATAATTCAATATCCGGGAAAGACAATTGTTTTTACGGGCTCTAATATTATTTATACGAGTATAAATCCGGATTCGGTAATACTAAAATCAACGACCGATTCATTCGACCTCGATTTGAACAAAGATGGGACTAATGATTTTATTTTCCATAGATCTTACACCGTGACATGTAGGAATACCCGAGCCGGTACGAGTGGAACCGCGATTCATTTATTTGTAACACCGGCAAGCAGCAGTAATTCGATCATGACAAATGGATCAAACCTTGCACTTGCTTTAGATAGTTCTGCTGCGATTGTTCCGAATTCTGTCTGGGGAACCACTGACCAAACTTTGTTGTATGGATCACTAAGGGGTTGCGTGGTTACTCCTGCCTATGGTGGTTATTGGCTAAATGTTTCTGATAAATATGTAGGATTGAAATTTACTATAAATAATATTACACACTATGGCTGGGCAAGATTTTCCTCTTCCTATTCCGTTTCATCCACTGCTTCTGGTTATTTAATCGTAGGACAGCTCATTCTTAAAGATTATGCATACAACATTATACCCAATCAATTCTTACTCGCAGGACAAACTAAATAATGAAAAATAATTCTGTGACTGTTTAAACTGAACTATGTTAAAATCAAACCATAAAAAGTTTATTCTTTCTTACCTGTAGGTTTTATTTAAATAAGGGAGGATTGGATCTCTGCCACTATCTAAGCTGAACGTATCGTTACGAATAACACTCTCCTAGAATTCAGTAGCATCGCGATACTTAATTTTCTGTTTCGTTGCACCCATAATATCCAAGGTTCGAATATGCAGTCAGCGCAGGTTTCGGTGAGTTCACAGGTTAATTCACCAGGCAACAATATATTCCTAAAGATAATGGGAAGAACATTTTCGAATAGGCAGATTTTTAGGTGTATCTTTTCAATGATTCCCGGCATCTTATTGAAAAAAGATTGATTAATGAAACAAAGCACCCAGAAAAAATTAAACCCTGTTATTAAACCGCCTTACACGTACTAGATAAAGTTTTTAACTGTCTCCATAAATACTATTGAGATTGAATACGTAAAAGGTTAGCCAAGTTTACATAAACCTTCATCCTCCTGATTAAAACAACCAATGCAATTTTGATAAATCTCTGCATAGGAAATTCCGGGTACCGCAAAATTGTTACTCAGGTGTTACTCAAAACGGAAAATAATCCTTCGAGTAATAAGTCGCTTTTTTCGTGTCATGTCTTGTCATGACAAGCTATAGGGTTGGGCGACTGGACCATATACCGCAGCAGTCATAGTCGGGGCATTTTGTTCAATTCATTTTCAATTATAACTCCAATTTTTTTAGGCAAAATATTTGCATGACCTCCACTAAAATCCGGCGTTATTTCCGTCTTAATATAGATTTGTAACTTTGAGGAGTGATATAAACAACAAGCAGCCATCATGAAAACAATTGTCGCTACTTTTTTATCAATCCTACTTTTTTATACTTATAATTTTGGGCAAAGGCATTCTCCCTTGTCTTATCCAAAAAGCAAATCATTTTATACAAAACAATTGATGGATTCTAATGCGGTATATTTCACACCTGAAAATTTCAACTTAAAAGCTGATGGTTCCATGGATGTATCAGATGTTTTGCAACAAGCTCTATACGATTTAAAAACAACGCACAACTTCGGAATACTTTTTTTGCCTGAAGGAAAATATCTCATCAGCAAAACTATTTACATACCTCAAGGCATTCGCATGATTGGTTATGGAACAAATCGTCCATTGATTGTATTAAAGAATAATTCGCCAGGCTTTCAACAACCGGATTCTACTGATAAAGGCAAAGCGAAGTATATGTTCTGGTTTATTCACAGAGTGCCTAAACCCGGTGAACAGGCTGGCGATGCGGGTGCTGGTACATTTTACAGCGCAATGAGCAATATTGATTTGGAAATTGATGACGGCAATCCTTATGCAGTTGCTTTGAGGACACATTATGCACAACATAGTTTTATCGCGCATGTTGATATTCATATCAACAATGGGTTGGCTGGTATGTTCGATGTTGGCAATGAAATGGAAGATGTAAAATTCTTTGGCGGCCGGTACGGTATCTATACGACAAAGCCTTCGCCAGGCTGGCAATTCATGATGACTGATACCTATTTTGAAGGCCAGCGAAAGGCGGCTATCAAGACACAGGAAGCGGGTTTGACAATTGTTCGAATGCAGGTGAAACATGTTCCATCGGTAATAGAAATCAATCCAAATTATATTGAGAAGTTATTCATGGAGGATTGTCGTTTTGAAGACGTACAAGATCAAGCTCTTCTTGTTAGTCTTTCCGATAATGCAGGCAATCAAATCAGTTTAAAAAATATTGACTGCATTAATGTGCCCGTACTTATACATTATCGCGACAACTCAAATAAAGTGGAAGGGAAAGGAACCACATATAAAGTGAATGCGTTTATGCAAGGCTTGCAAATGGATAGCCTGCATGCAGATCCGGTTATAAAAACGATTTCAGATATTGAAGCATTAAAAACCTTGCCGGCACCGGTTCAAAAAGATATTCCTGATTTTGCTTCCATAGACACGTGGGTTAATTTAAAATCTTTAGGAGCATTGGGTGATGGAATAACTGATGATACAAAAGCAATCCAGGATGCGATTGATAAATACGAAACCATTTACGTTCCGCAAGGCTGGTATCGTGTGAGCGAAACAATCAAACTAAAATCCAACACGGTTTTAATTGGTTTAACCCCTATCGGCACCCAATTTATGTTGGCTGATAACACGCCGGCATTCAGTGGGTTTGGTTCACCTAAGGCTTTGCTCGAAACATCCAAGGGAGGCAACAACATGGTAACAGGCATCGGGCTGGCAACAGGCTTTGCAAATTATCGTGCAGTTGCGTGTAAATGGATGGCTGGCAAACATTCTTATATGAATGATGTGAAGTTTATTGGTGGACACGGAACAATGCAATGGGTATGGAAACATAAAAGTGAAACGAAAAATATTTATGGTGATAATCTGGCAGATGGTTTTGACCCATTGTGGGCAACACAATACTGGAGCTTATGGATTACAGATGGTGGCGGTGGAACATTTAAGGATATATGGACGGCTAACACATGGGCAAACAGCGGCGCGTATGTTTCCAACACATCAACTTCGGGACGCATTTATGCAATGAGTGTCGAACATCATGTACGCAATGAAATTCGTTTCAACAATGTTTCCAATTTTAAAGTTTATGCATTGCAGCTGGAGGAAGAAAGCCGTGAGAGTTCGGGATGTCAGCCTATGGAATTGGAGAATTGTAATAATATGGTGTTTGCAAACCTGTATATGTTTCGTGTGATTAGAGTCAATGTGCCATATCCTTATTCCATTCGCAATTGGGGTTCCGCAAACATTGAATTTTTAAATGTTCATAATTACAGCCAGATAAAATACACAACCAGCAATACATTGTATGAAGTGAACGCAAATGCTACAATCCGACCGTGGGAGTTTAATCGATTATACATTAACAATGCAACTTCGGTTGCAACTATGAATGATGATGCTTTGAATCAACTCGCGACAGGATTTGAATTTGCAGAAGGCATTTGTCGCGACAGCAAAAACAATGTTTATTTCTGTGATTCAAAAATGAGAAGAATTTATAAATATACCCCAACATCAAGGCAAACAATATTGTTCGCGGATTATCCATTTGAGCCGCTTTCAATGGCTTGTGATAAGAATGATAATTTGCTTGTAGTGTTTAAGTATTATCCACAAAAAGGTTTTATGATGAATGGGAAGCAGGAAGCATTTACCAATCCACCTGATGCGTCCGGAACATCATTTAGCGGTTGGGGTAATTCTGGTTTTGCAACATGGGTTTATTCGGTTGATGGTTCCAATCCCGATGAAACAATTCATTTGCTTGATACCCTAAAAATGGGCAGTGTTCAACATGTTTACAAGGCTTTATATCCGGGTCATCGCTGGAGAGATTATCATGACTTTAATTTCATAACTGTTGCCAAAGCAGAAAAATGCTTTGTTGCACCGGATGGTGTTACCATCATACCAAGAGTATATGACCTCGCACGGGCAACTTGTTTGTCAGAGGCATTTGCAAACAAAGCTGCGTACGTTACCGATGAATATGATAAACGCACCGTAAAGCTGGACATAGATGAAAGAGGTTATGTTAACAACCTAAAATATTTTGTTGAAAAAGGTGAGTTTGGAACAACGGAGGACGGCAAAGGAGATGTATACATCGCCGATGGGGAAATTTATGTTTATGATGCACATGGAAAATTTATAAAGGAAATTAAAACACCTGAACGACCAACATCAATTGTTATCAGCGGCGATGATAAGGTATTGTATGTAACCAGTGCGGGTTCGTTGTTTGGTAAAAACCTGCAATGAGATATGGAAAGCTCAACTGTAAAATAGTTTAAATTTATTTGATCCGACCATGAGTACATACACTCCTCTAAAAACGAGTGGAATCGCGGGCTTCATCTTCAAAAGAAAAATATACGAGATATTGCACAGTTCAAGAATTTCAATCTCCGATGAAGGAAATGCTGGTTAGATTCGAACAATATCTTACCATCAGCTTTACATTCATTTCTTTGGGTTAAAATGTTTTCAATGATAAAATACCTTCATTTCTATTAATACGGTTCTATCAGCATCTACCAGCTTTCGGTTGCAATTCTACCCATCTCCCACCAAAATTCATAGCTTCCTGGTTAAATCAGCAGATTTAATTACAAAGACATGTGAAAGTCTATAATCATTTAAAACTAAAAAATTAAAGGAACCTCGACATATATACTTTGAATCAATTTGAGAAATTTTGCATAATATCACAAATTTAAAGGTTATATGTCATGCAGATTCTAGCCTAATCGAATCAATAAAAAAAGAATATTATGTATTATGAATCATGAACTTGATGCATTAATTGCTGCGCCGCAACATCACAAACTGCTATTTGAAAATGATATGGTTCGTGTGCTTGATGCAAATATTCCTGCCGGTGAAAAAACCAATCTGCATGAGCATCGCCATTCTGCTTCATTGTATTTTATAAGCTGGAGTGATTTTATACGTTATGATGCTGATGGAAATGTAATATTCGATTCACGCTCACTTGAAAAAATTCCATTGCAGGGCACTGCCACCTGGACTGGTCCGATGGCTGCACATGCATTAGAAAATGTCGGTGCCAATAGTTTGCATGTAATATGTGTGGAAATAAAAACGAAAAAGTAAATCATTGATAGGTTCTATGAAAAACAAATCCCTGTTGATTGTTGGTCTGCTTGCAAGCCTTTTTTCTTTCTCCCAAGGGTACCTGATGTCTTTAGATTCATCACGGCTATTATTGCAAACGGCAACAGGAGAAAAAAAATTTTATGCTATGCGAAGGCTCGACCGCTTTTTATATACTACGGGTTTGTACGACAGTTCTGCTCTTATTCAAAGACAAATGTATGCACTCGCCAAAGAATTGAAATCGGATTCACTAATGTATTTGGCATTTCGGGCAATCGGCAATCGCTTTACTACAAAAACGGATTATAACTTTGGATTGGAAAATTATTTTACTGCCTTAAAATATGCAAGTACCAATGCGATCAGATCTGGTCTTTATCAAAATATTGCTTATGTATATGCTGTTACTGAAAACAATGAAGTTGCTTTGAATTACCTGGAGAAAGGAGAATCTCTTGGTATCACTAATTTATTTTTCCAAAACCTTTTGTATGGCATGGTTTATAATAATCTTCAAAAACCGGACTCAGCGTTATTCTATTTAAAGAGAGTGGATGAAACCGATACAAAAGATTATGATGCCACCGTATATGCCATTCTTCCAACGCAAATGGGAAAGGCATATGAGCTCAAAGGTGATACTATTCTTGCAGAAGCTTTTTATAAAAAAGCTATTGACTATTGTAGGAAGGAAAAAATCGCATCGGCACAAATACGGCATGGCAATGTTTACTGCAACTTTTTATTGAAGTTGGGGAAATATAAAGAGGCTAAACAACTTGCATTGGAAAATTTAGCAGTTGCCCGCGGTGCAGGGATTAACGAAGGCATTAGTAACGTAGCCGGAATTCTAAGGAAAATCTTTGCGCACGAAAATGAAAAGGACAGTATCATTTACTACGCACAACTACAGATTGATTACAAAGATTCAGTGAGCAATCAAAAGAGAATTGCAGAGTTTCAAAACATAACTTTCGGGCAGCAGCTTAAGGATATAGATGAGCAATCAAAAATTAATGAAGCAAGTGAACAACGCAAGAACAATATTCAGTACGCATTAATTGCTATGGGTATCATTGTTTTTATCAGCATATTTTTATTGCTTAGTCAAACCATTATCGTAAGTGAAAAATGGATTGAATTTTTAGGTGTGCTTGGATTGCTTATCGTATTTGAATTCATCAACTTGCTTATTCATCCTTACCTCACAACTTTTACTAAAGATTCTCCCATATATATGCTGATCGTCCTGGTCATTATTGCTGCATTACTTATCCCATTACACCATAAATTAGAAAATTGGATAACAGGAAAAATGATAGAGAAAAATAAAAAGATACGATTGGAGGCAGCAAAAAAAACAATTGAGAAACTGGAGGGAAGAAAAAATAATTGACTGCTATGAAAAAGATAATTTCCATCACATTATTGATTGCTTTCGCTGTAAACTTAAAAGCACAAACTCTAAATGCAGACAGTTTAAAACAGCAACTCAATTTAAAACTCCCCGATACTTCAAAACTTAATACACTTGCAAGATTAGGATTTTATTACCAGGATTCTAAACCTGATAGCCTCCTGTATTATGGAAAACAATTACTTGAATTAGCACAGCATGTAAATAATTTGAAGATGATCTCTGTTGCTTATTCAACAATTGGTCAGTATGAATATATAGTTGGCAATTATTCTCTTTCTGTGCAATGGCTTTTTAAAAGTTTGGAATTGGCACAGAATATTAACGATAGTAACCGCATTGCCAATTCCAATAATTTACTTGGAAATGCTTACAAAGAATATGGTGATTATCCGAAAGCAATAGCGCATTTTTCAATCTGCAAAAACATCGCGGCACTTATTCATGATCCAAAACAAAATGACTTGTTCGCCTCGCTGAATTTAGGGGAAGTATATGCACTGATGGGAGTTACAGACAGTGGGCTTGTTTATGCCCAACAAGCGTACCGGCTTGCATTAAAATATCATTCGCGGTGGACCGGTGCAACACTGATGACACTTGGTTATGTTTATTTCCGGCTTAACAATAAAAATCTTTCCCTTCAATATTTCAACGAAGGGAAAGCACTATATGAAGCCAATTTCGGCAACTCACGTTATTTAAGCAAAGGCACCCTCGCGATAGCTGCTGTATATAAAAAATACCGACAGGTTGATTCAGCAATTTATTTTGCGCATGTTGCTTTGAATGTTGCAAAACAGGTTCCTTATTTAAAAGGGGTTGGCGCCGCTGAAAAGTTCCTGTATGATATATATGATTCACTACATATGAACGACAGTGCATTTCTTTACCAGAAATTATATGCAAACATTGATGACAGTTTAAACGACCGTGCTAAAATTGCAAGCTTTGAAAACGAAACATTTATTCAAAAGGTACGTGAACAGGAAAAGGAGCAGGCTTTCAAAAAGGCGGAAAAAGAGCGAGAACAGGATATTCAGTATGCATTAATTGCTTTAGGGATTATTGTTTTCGTCACGCTCTTTTTATTATTAAGCCGAACCGTGATTGTAAACCAAAAAGTAATTTCATTTTTTGCAGTATTAGGTTTATTGGTGGTTTTTGAATTTATCAATTTACTCATTCATCCGTGGCTTGCATCGTTCACGCATGATTCTCCTGTGTTGATGTTGTTAGCTTTAGTTATAATCGCATCATTATTAATACCATTGCATCATCGGCTGGAGTATTGGATAAAAGCAAAAATAATTGAAAAAAATAAAACAATACGATTGGCAGCGGAGAAAAAGGCAATTAAAAAATTAGAGAAGAAACAAAGTAATTATTTTTTTGAGCCTTAAATAAAGGAAGTGAAATCATTATTGAATTGCGATTAAAATAATTATTCAAAAATTTGAATATTCGTGTAACTAACCTGTCACTAATTCCCCCCAAACCCGGCATTATCGAGCGACTTAATATTCTGTATAGGCAAATGAGTTTTGTCTCTTTGGGTTCCGATTGTTTTATTTGTTTGAGTACTAATATATAATCGCCTATTCCTTCCTCAGATTTGTTACTCAGATGTTACCCGAAATGGTGAATGAACTTCCGAGAAACAGGTTATGTTTCGTGTCATGCCCCTGTAATGACAGGTCACGGGAAATACAAGTTTATTCCAAATAATATTCATTTCATATTTTTAATATGCAGATTTTTCCCAAGATTATTTTTATCACACGACATCAACCAACCCGAATCTGCTAGATGGAGGTACATCATCAACCGCATGCAGGAAAAAAATCTCTATAAAGCAGCAATTTCAAATCCGGTAAAAGGTTTCAGAACGGAATGATTACGGCAACTTTCAAAATTCATTAATCAGTTCGCTGTTGCATAAATTGTTTTCGCGGATCTATTATCAACCAAAATAAACATCCGGTAAACAGGACCATCGCAATAACAAATAGGGCAGTACTGAAATTATGGGTTTGCTGTACAATTCTTCCAACAGAAATAGCAACTGCAAAAGCTCCTGTTTGACCTGCAAAATTCATAATGCCTGCAACAGCACCAACGCGGTTAGATCCAATATCCACACAAACGGAAAAACAGGTTACTGTATTAAGGACAACAAAAAAGTTTGCTGCTATAAGACTTGCAACTGCTATTTGATTGTTTGCCGTTTTGCTTGCAGCAAGTACGGATATTGCGGAAATGATTAAAGAAAAAAAACCAATGAACTGTCTAGCAAATTTCACTCCTCTTTTTTTCGCGAGCCAATCATTAATCAATCCGCTGCAGAATGCACCGGCAATGCCGGAAATATAAATGCATGAAGTGATATTTTTCATATCATTTTCCAAAAGTTTTCTGCCCTCTTGCAAATAAACCGGTAACCACGCAACAAAAAAATAAAATGCAAACTGATTTGTAAAATATGAAGCTACTAACGCACGCAGGCTGCGATTTCTTAAAGAATACTTCCACGATATATGACTCGCCTGTTTTGTATACCGCCTGTTTTGTTCTATATAATCCTGTTCCTCTATTTTTATTCCGCGCATTTCTGACGGCTCATTCTTAAACCAAAAAAAACAAATCAGCACCCATATCAATCCCACAGATCCGATAACAAAAAAAGGAACACGCCATCCGTATGCTGCAGCAATTGGAACAATAATTAATGGCGCAACTGCTGCGCCTGTGTTTGTGCCAATTAGCAGTGATGATATAGCTTTGCTTGTTTCTGCCGCCGGAAACCATCGGGAAACAACTGCGGAACTATTCGGAAATGCGCCGGATTCTCCTATGCCGAAAAAAAATCTTGCAAATATTAATGTAATCAATCCTGTTGTTGCACCGGTTAATGCAGTAAACACCGACCACCATATTACGATACGCATAAAACTTGCACGCTGCCCGATTTTATCTCCCATTATGCCGGCAGGAATTTCGAATAATGCATAAGCAAATGCAAATGCACCGAGCACCCAGCCAAATTGCTCGTTGGATAATTTGAATTCTGCTTTTATTCTTACACCAAGCAATGAGATACAAACTCTGTCGAGATAAGTGATTACAATTAAAAAGAAAAGAAAAACAAGAACACGGTTGCGATATAAGAATATCTTTTTTATTTGGTAGAATTTTGGCTTACTGCATTAGATGGGTTGCGGAATGAAATATACACCCTTTCTTTTTTAGACCAGGTACAAATAAATAGAAAGAGCAGCCTACATACAAGATTCTAGATCTTTTTATTATGTACCCATCTGTATCCCTACTATTATGGATCGTCGCGCCGGAGGGTTAATGAT
>DATGFZ010000552.1:0-3530 GCA_035308805.1 Puia sp.
GCGCTGATTATAGCGTTTGTAACTATCAGTTTTCAATCCATTAAAGCAGCACTGGCTAACCCGGTGAAGAGCCTGCGAAGCGAATAACATATCGAGAGGGTTTTATTAAAAAATACCAGAGCGGGTTTCAAAAATTGGTCGGGGCGGCAGGATTCGAACCTGCGACCTCCTGCTCCCAAAGCAGGCGCGATAACCGGGCTACGCTACGCCCCGAACAATTTTTCTTCTTACTCCAGATGAAATTGGGGACGCAAAACTAAGCATTTGATTTGGATGAAGCAAACAATTATAAATTCATCTCTTTCCAATCTACGATCAATTCTTTACTAATTTTATAAAAGAATAGTTATTCATGCAGGTAAAAGATCTGAGTACAGAACACCATTTAATTTCTGACCTCTTTGACTGGCCAAAAACAGCCATTGAATGGGATCAATACAAGCTCACCAAAAACCAAATTGATTTTTTTTATGAAAATGGATACCTGTCCGGAATAAAAATGTTAGAAGGGGATCAAATTGAGAAAATAAAAAAAGAATTAAGCGAATTAGCCGATATCAATCACCCTGCACATCATTTATTTTACGAATTCCACAGCAATGAATCTTCGGATTCAAACAGCATTTTATTTCACGCGCTTGGCGCATGGCGCATCGGCTCGGCATTTCACGATGTGTTGTGGAATCCGCGTTTTGTGATGGCGGCAAGTCAGTTACTAGGCGATGTTCCGGTTCGCTTCTGGCATGATCAGTTATTTTGCAAGCCCGCAAAAAAAGGAGGCGTGGTGGCATGGCACCAGGATTATTCTTATTGGACACGCACCAAACCGCTGGCGCACTTAACATGTTGGTGCGGGCTGGATGATTCCACAATAGAAAAGGGTTGCCTCCAATATATTCCCGGCAGTCATCGTTGGGGCTTGCTTGATAAACCCGAACTCGCAGGGGACCTAATGGGCATTATGGATTTTCTCACGCCCGAGCAGCAGTCGCAATTTCATCCCGTGCCAGTTGAAACAAAGGCCGGCGAAGCAATATTTCATCATCCGCTCACCTTACACGGTTCCGGTGAAAATAAAAGCGCACAGCCACGGCGCGCTTTTGTTATAAATGTTTTTGCTGATGGAGTTCGATCAGACAGTGATGAAACGCTATTGAACGGTGTCCCCGTGATCCATAGAGGAGAAAAAATGCAGGGGCAATTTTTTCCGTTGTTGTTTGATAAAACCAATTGATTTTATTCAATCAGAAATTTACTTTCAGTTGCCTGAGAAAATAAACAATGAACCGGATACT
The DNA here is from genome assembly GCA_035308805.1 of Puia sp. Lineage (GTDB taxonomy): Bacteria > Bacteroidota > Bacteroidia > Chitinophagales > Chitinophagaceae > Puia. The sequence goes on from DATGFZ010000552.1 coordinate 1,296, forward strand.
TTTATTTGGTTGCAATTCAAACCATCAGCAATTTTTAATGCAGCGTTTCCGATTCCAGCACCCAGGCCAATTGTAATAAATGATTCCCGGCCGGATTATAAACGTATTGAGAATAGCGAACCAGTCCGACTCCCTGCTTAACAAAAAATACCTGGGCCTCAGTTTTTGCGCTTGAACAATCATATATCACTGCATCATTTTTTATAGAGCTCGTATAAACCGTTCCATCGAGGTTTATCAAAGTGGTATCCTTATAATAAGCATAAAGCTTTTCTGTCCCGACACAACTATTTGAAACATTGACGGGCCAGGAACTGATGCTTTGTGTGCTGTCGCCGCTTCCTGAAACAAACAACGTATAATAGCTGATGCCATTAACACTGTCTATACTGCCAACCGTGGTGCCATTTAAATTGGCAAGCCAGAGCGTGCCATTGCCCAGGCTGTTCTGAAGTGAATAATAGGTCACACCGTTTGCCGTAGTTTGTCCTGTGACAGTAAGGGTAAAATCCACGCTGTCCGTAACAAGCCCCGTTGCGGTATCATATTCTTTCAGCCTGTAATTCCATTGATCATTCATAGCCAGGGGAAATAAAACGCTGCCCGGCGTTGTTCCGCCGCCACCACCGCCACTATTGCTGCTTTTGCTGCATGAAAGAAGAGTGATACAAACAAATGCTGCCAGTAGAAAATTGAATACACATACTCTCCGTTGCATAATTTTAATTTTTATTTTTAAATAATTATTTTGATGGATAAAATTAACTGCAGTACAGAGCTTGGGCAATAACTAAATTTCAGTATTTTAATTACAAACGATTTGCAGCAACTTTGAAACAGCAATTAAATCGTGTTTCACGGAATTTTTCTGAAACGAAAAATTCTTTATAAAATGAATAGCAAAAATTATAGCAGTTTGGAAAGAACAAGGATTCTTTTTCTCACCACGGCCTTTTGTTTTTTGTCATCAGCTGCGCTATGGTCACAAACTCCCGTTATCAATAATCTCAGGCAAAATTTATATGCTTCTCCACCAGATAAACTGCCTATACTTTTTGAATTGTGCAAACAAGGTTCATCATTATCATCTGACAGCTTTATGTTGTACGCACAACAGGCCAAACAAATAAGTATTTTAAAAAATGATTTGTACGACCGGTTGTTATCTGAATTTTACATTGGCAAATGTTATGTCTATGAAGGCAAGGCTGACAGTGCCCTGTATATATGTGAAACTGATTTGAAACAGGCATCGGATGTAAGTACACGGTACATAATATATCATCAACTTTGGGGGCTGAAAATTACCTGTCTCACCAAACTCAGAAAATTTGATGAAACATTTTCTGAAAGCTATAAACTCCTGGCAAGTGCAGCGAAATATAATGACCTCTCCGCGCAAATATTCGCATCCAATGCGATCGGCAGTGCTTATTTTAATTTCTCATCCGATTTTATCAATACCAAAAAATGGTGGTTGCAGGCATATCATTTAATGGAAGGCAGTGTCGTATTCAATGATTTTCCGCAGGTATTGACCAACCTTTCTTATTTGTACTATGGTGTTGACAGCAATTCTTTCGGCATCAGCAATAATAACATTGACTCGGCGCAATTTTTTCTTGACAAAGCATTTATTGTTGCCCAACAAACACAAAGCATCAAAGTTTTTGCGGATTGTTATACCACGCAGGCAGATATCTATAATCTTCAGCACAAAAAAGCAATTGCGGAAAAAATGTTGCAGAAAGGTTTGCTTCTCTATAAACAAATCGGGAATGCAGCATCGATAATTGACGGGCTTGCATCGCTCGCCGATTTTTATGAGGATCAGCAGAATTTTCCCGAAGCCATCCTTTACCAAAAACAGGAAGAAGCGTATCTCAATAAATCGCACAGCGGACAGCTCACAGAATTTTACCGGTCATTTGCAGCCAATTATGAAAAAATTCAAAATTACGAGATGGCGGATTCCATGCTTCACAAATTTATTCATATCCAGGATTCCTTATATGCAAAAACAAAGGTAGAAGACCTGGCACAGTGGGAAGCAAAATATCAGTTGAGTAATAAAGAAGCGGACATAGCCAAACAAAAATTAGAATTATTACATAAAGATATTTGGAACGTTGCCGCCATATTTTTTGTGCTGCTCATTATAGCCGCGACCTATTTACAATTCCGCCATGTCAAGCGAAAACAGGTAATTGCCTTAAAAGAAGCCGAAGAAAAGGA
>DATGFZ010000553.1:0-3648 GCA_035308805.1 Puia sp.
AAAGAACCGATCCAAGAATCAGGAAAAAAATGAATGTCAATCCATACTTGCTTGAAAAAAGAATGGAAATGGGTAACTCTTCTCCAAGCAGATTATGGAAAAAGGGTTGAACAGTGACCACAAGAATAACTGCCAGCAGGAAACTGATACCGTTGACGCTGAGGGATTCGATCAAGAATTGTTTGACCAGTTGGCGGTAACTTGAACCTAAGACCTTTCGGATGCCAATTTCTTTGGCTCTCTCAATGGAACCGGCAGTCGTCAAATTGATATAGTTGATCCATGCAATAGAAATGATAAAAACGGCTATGATAATTAAAAACACCACTGTTTTTTCATTCCCGTTCACCCCCGCTTCATCATCCAGGTTGGAAGTCAGGTGAATTTTTTCAAGCGGTTGTAAAACCAGCCTGCTTTCCGTGTTATTTTTTTGCTCTTCGGGCGCATATTTCTTGACAAACACGGAGAATTGCTCTGCTAACGATGCTGGATTCGTTCCAGGGCGCAACAATATATATGTATAAAAATCTTTTCGGTTCCAGTCGTTTTCATACCTCTTTGCACCCCCTCTTCGGCTATCCAGGGTGGAATAGGAAAACAGGATTTTAAACTGGAGGTGTGAGTTTTGGGGAATGTCCTGGAACACGCCGGTTATTTTACAGATTTCTGAATTCCGGTCGTCGTCATCCATTTGGATATATTTACCGGTGGCTGCCTCACTGCTCCCAAAGATCTTTTTAGCCTCTGATGCTGAGATTACCGCTGTATTTGGCATGTCAAGAGCAGTTGCTGGGTCTCCGACAGCAAAAGGAAAGGAAAACATGGTTAAAAAAGAGGGATCCGCGTATAGGAACTCCGTTTCTTTAAATACCTCATTTTTGTAGTTAAATACACAGTTGTTTTTAGCGCCCATGTTATAGAGCCTGGCTTCATTCAGAACGTCAGGAAAGTCTTTTTTTAATGCCGGTCCCACCGCGGAATAATTTTCAGCACTTTTGAAGATCAAATTATTGTTTTGATAGTACTGTAAAGAAACCCGGTAAATATCTTTTCCATTTTTGTGAGAACGGTCATAGCTGAGTTGATATCCCACATAGGCAAATAATAAAATTGAACTCGCTATCCCCAGGATGAGTCCCATGATATTGATCAATGAGAAGGCCTTGTTTTTCCACAGGCTTCTCCATGCGGTCTTTATATAGTTAAAAAACATAACTGAAGGCGGTGATTTAGATAAAAGTGATAATAATGAAGTCTGAGTATAATGGCTAACCAAGAAGGTGCCAGTATTTTAGAGCCTATTATTCAGGATTTTGTACCATAAGCCGGCAATAACCATGTTCGTTTTTGAAACACCAGCTGTCCTTTAATGATGCAGGACACGGCCGAGACCCTCGTTCGTTGGTAACGCTTAGTGCAAATTAAATATCCTCCTGCGCTCCGAGAGTTGAATCGCTGTCAAGTTTGCGCGAAGTATTTTTCGAGGTTGGTAATCGCGGAATGGAGGCATGTCATTAACCTCAAAACGGCATTCCCCCCTCCGTTCGCGCGAATGATATAGAAAGAACAGAACCAAAATAAAAAGAGATCAGGAACTGCTATTGGGTGCTTTTTATGAGAATGATCAATTCTCTTCACGATAACAGTACATCCGCTGGAACCTGCAATTCCTGGTGAAAAAGTTTAGCCATTTTTAAGGTGAGGGGCTTGCGTTTATTAAGCAAGGCAGAAACATATCCTTTTGTCCCGAATTTCCCCACAAGGTCCTTGTTTTTCAATCCCTTTTCCTGCATTTTTACTTTAATGGCTGCAATAGGGTCAGGAAAGGGAATGGGATAATGCTCGTCTTCATATTGTTTTATTAAGACAAGAACGACGGCCAGTTTTTCTCCCTCAGGCGTTCCAGGTTTTACTTTTCGATCGAACATTTTATCCGCCCAGTCAAGATACTGCTGGTGCTGCTTTTTTGTTCTGATGACTCTGAATTCCATTTGGCAATTATACTCAATTATACGCAGATATTTTCCTGTTTCACTGAACGGCGCATCTGCCGCTTCTCTATCCGCGGTCATGATGCTCGGCAATGATTACATTAGTTTCCACCTTGAAAGAATTTTCCTTTATCAGGTGTGGCGGAGAGGCAATCACCTGCGTCATATCAACTCCCGGTATCTTCGTAAATACAACTGTTGAGGTGGCAGCAGCGCCATTTCCGGAATTGTTGCCATTTGTTTGAGCACCATTACTGGAATTATTCTCAGGCATAATGATTGGATGATTGATGAACAACGTTTGTTTGACACAGCAACTTATAACTACCTCCACTTTATGCACACTTTTTATTGGGGTTGGCAATTTCTTAAAGTCCCGAAAACGAACGATTATCGCAGGACAAAAGGCTATGATCCTAAATTGTGGGGCGCATTCAAGCGGGCTGAATACGGTGAATACTGATATTTGCCAAAATCATTGCATGAGGAAGACATTTTTCATACTGCTATTTTCTGGTAGTTTTGCGATTGGAGTATTCGGCCAGCAAAACCAAAAAAAAGGCAAATCGTATGTCCTTATTGAGCAATACAAAGGCAGTAATTCAGGACAGTTTTCCTATTCTGGCGAGATTAATGAAAAATCAATAAACAACTTGCCCGAGCCATTGCGAGCACTGGCCGCATATTACAGTGGTTTGGGTGGAAGTGAATGTTTGCACGATAGCTGTAACCTAACAATTGCTCTGGGTTTGGGAAAACAAGGTTCAGACAACCAAATCAAATTGATATCGAAATGGTTTAAGAATGATAGCGCGGCAAAAATTCTTATCCTAGGACGCTGTTATCAACCCCCAGATGGGGCATCTACTTTTTCGAATTACACTTTTCTAAATTTTAGATTGAACGGCAACATTGTTACAGTAAACTATTTGCTTATGAGCTATGACCATGGCACCTATTACGAAACTAGAGGCCCTGATAAATATGAAATCAAAGACAAAGCAATAGTTGTCCTAAAGAGAAATATTTGGAGTGATTTGCTTGGGCATAGAAACTGATTTTTCGTTAATTGTAATAGATAGAATGTAAACTGTATAGTCAATACTTGATCAGACAATTCCGAGATGCACGGCAAAATTCTGTAGTCATTTAAATTTCAATCTGGAATGGTTCTTCCACGTTGCATCCCGAATTGTGGAAGGAATTAATATCTTGGCAGCAGACCTTGTCGATAAAGATGCAGTGAAACAGTTGGCGCTGGAAAAGCCAAAAAATTCTAATCTCTTTCACACCAGCCATAAAAATGGTCTCCCAATCGATATTTTAGTCATAAATGGGCAGAAAATGCAATTTTAAATTGGCGATGTTAAAGATTCCTAAAACGTTCGTATTACTTTTTACGCTGCTGATCTCTGCTGTCTTAGATGGGTTTTCCCAAGGGGTTGATGCGGTGAATAATGATATCAATAGCGTCTTCAAAAGCAAGCAGAAAATTCATAAATTCCCATTTTCGGCCATCGAAGTTATTGATTCGAGAATTGATACCGAGAGCATTTATTTGAGTTATATAGATGGCGATACTCCAGTTTCGAACAACTTTCATGGCGAGTTCTCAAATTTATTGAGCAACTACTTTAAAGAGGCGGTGGGTGCGTTA
>DATGFZ010000554.1:0-1527 GCA_035308805.1 Puia sp.
GCTGAGTGTAAGCAAAAATTCTTTTACACCGTTCTCAATTCTATCCAACACGATAACACCACTTGTAAATAAATATACTGCGGCAAAGAATAGAAGTGATGCGATTACAATCCAGGTGGAAATATTCAATATATTTTCAAGAAACGGATATCGTTGTTTTGTGTTAAGGAATTTGCGAAAGAAGAAAATATAAAAAATTACCCCAATGCATTGGATGATGAAATCAAAAAATTCTTCAAAAAAATAATTGAATTGGGTGTAAGTACCGAAGAAGACAGATTTCATAAACAACAAGGCGCCCGTAAAAAAAACATACCCTGCATAATAAAGAAACTCGCGGTTGAAATTTTGAAAATAAACAGATATAGAATAAAAAAGCATCATTAACAATATGCCCGAAACAATGTATGCGAACAGATTTACCGGCGACCTTTTGAATTGCTGGTTATTTTTAAAATAAGTGAGAAAATCTCTGTTGATTAATCGGGGTGAAAGTCCGTTTATGCCCGTCCGCAGTAATCTCAGTTTCGCATAAATTTGGGTATTTTCATGAGGTCTCATCGAGATGAGCATAAAACCACTTGTGCTGATATTTTTTCCTGTTGAATCGCGTATGGGGAAGGTTTTGTCATTGTCTGATTTAAACAACTCTATTTCTTTGCAATACATTCCCGGATAAAAGAATACCTGTTTAATGGAATCGGAATGATTGGTCAGAAAAAAATGAAGTACCACATACTTTTCGACAACTGTAAGAGGAATGACCAAATTAAAATTCGAAGGCAGTTTTTCAGAAAAATTCAGGTTGGAAAGGCTGTCTTCATCAATACGATCCCCGGTGCTCAGCCAATAAATATTTTGGATGATCGATTTTGAATAAAGAATGGACGCGATATCAATGGTATCAACACCTGTCTTATTTTGTGGGAATGATAAAAACGGCATACCAAAAGCAAAGCACAAAAAAAATGCAGCACGCATTTGCATTGATCGAACTTTTCTTTTGATAAAACCTCCATGAATTTCCGGCATAAGCAGTATTGGCAGTCGAATTTAATTACAATTTAAGGAAACAATAAAAAATTGCCGGATAACTAAGTATAATAGTATTTTCGGTTGCTTATCTTTGCAAACATGGCAAACCGGCAAAAGTCTAAAAAAAGCCAAGCTAGTGCGAATACCTTGAAAGCTGACAAAGAAGAGCGTGTGAGCATGCGTCAAATTGCTAAGGATGAGCGGACGCATAAAATCACCGGTGCAGTATTGCTACTGCTTGCAATATTCCTTTTCATTGCATTTACTTCTTATTTATTTACGTGGAAAGAAGATCAGTCAATAATTGCCAACGGTATTTCCATTCTTCATCCATCTTCAAACACCACAGCCAATTTGCTGGGCAATATTGGAGCTTATGTTTCACATGTCTTTTTTTATAAAGGATTTGGACTTGCTTCCTATTTATTATGCACGCTATTTTTTATTATCGGGGTTAATTTGTTATTCGCAAGAAAAATATTTTCCATCAGC
>DATGFZ010000555.1:0-14440 GCA_035308805.1 Puia sp.
AACGTAGCCTCAATAACATCCATACCGCGGTCAACCCTTTCCTTGGCAAATTCAACAATTAAAATGGCGTTTTTTGCTGATAAACCTATCAGCGTTATCAGTCCAATTTGGGCATATACATTGTTGGACAGCCTTGATACAAATGTCAATGCGGTGATGGCGCCTAGTACCCCGACGGGAACGGCGAGCAATACAGAGAATGGCACAGACCAACTTTCATACAGAGCTGCAAGAAAGAGAAATACAAATACAACCGATAAGGCAAAAATGTACACCGCGCTTGAACCGGATTTTATTTCCTGGAGACTCAAACCGGAAAATTCGTATCCATACCCTTCGGGCAAAACGGATGCGGCACGCTGCAGTGCCTGGAGCGCCTGACCACTGCTATAGCCTTGTTTTGCGTTTCCGTCAATTTCCGCACTGCGATAAATATTGAAATGCGAAATGAGCGGAGCGGATTCTGTTAATTTATAGCTGACCACCGAACTAAGCGGGATCATTTCACCTCCTGCATTCTTCACGTAATATTTTCCAATGCTTTGTATGTCGTTTCTGAAATTTGTGTCAGCCTGAGCTACCACATAGAAATTTCTTCCATAAACCGTTAACTGGTTTATGTATGTGCTGCCCATATACATTTGCATGGTGTTGTAAACGTCTGCGAGATTGAGCCCGAGTTTTTTTGCCTTGTCGCGATCAACATCCACTTCATAGCCCGGCGTGTGGGCAGAAAAAAAAGTAAATGCTCCGGCTATTTCCGGTTGCTTATTTGCTTCGGCGACAAAACCATTCACTACTCTTTCAAAAGTTTTTATATCATCATTAGATTGTCGTTGCTCGATTTGGATACTAAATCCCCCGGCATTCCCGAGACCGGGAATCGCCGGCGGCGGAATGACTACAATTCGTGCTTCTTTTATAACCGCCAGTCTTTTGGTAAGTTCCCCGATGATTTCGGTTTCATTTTGTTTTCTTTTATCCCATGGCAACAATTGCATGAAAATGGTTCCGCTGTTTGATTTGATCCCGAAAGTAAGAACATTCAATCCACCCAATGCAGCGTAATGACCAACCCCCGGAACATCTTTTACGATCTTCATCATGCTGTCCAGCACATTTAAACTCCTGGCCGTGGAAGCGGCTTCGGGTATTTCAAAAGTGATGTATACCCTGCCCTCATCTTCTGTGGGAATGAATCCTGTCGGTTTATGCTTGAATAATAAAACATCCCCGACAATAATACACGCAAGCAGGACAATTACCAGGGGTGCTTTTTTGATCCACGACCTTACACCCAAAGTGTATTTATCATTCATCTTATAGAACCCTTTGTCGAACAGATAAAAAAACCTGTTCAATCCGCGCGATTTTTCACTGATATGCTGAGGTCTCAATAATAAGGAACACAAGGCAGGAGTCAGTGAAAGTGCTACGAAAGCGGAGATCAACACAGAAATGGCGATGGTGATCGCAAATTGCTGGTACAATCTTCCCACAATCCCCGGAATGAAACCCACCGGAACAAACACAGAGGCAAGAATCAAAGCGATTGCGATTACTGGTCCGGTGATATCTGCCAATGCTCTTGATGTCGCCTCTTTGGGTGACAAGCCTTCTACATCAATATAATGTTGCACGGCTTCGACAACAACAATGGCATCGTCCACGACGATACCAATGGCCAGCACAAAACCAAACATCGTTAAGGTGTTTATCGTAAAACCAAGAGGAATAAAGAAGATAAACGTGCCGACGATGGAAACGGGAATAGCGAGTACCGGAATCAGTGTCGAACGCCAGTTTTGCAGAAAAAGAAATACCACTATCGTGACAAGCAGGAGTGCAATGAGTAAAGTTTTGACTACATCATCAATAGAAACTTTTACAACGGACACTGATTCGAAGGGGACTTTATAATCGATATCTGCAGGGAAATATCTTTTCATACCATCCATTGCCTTGTATACTCCTTCGGCTGTCGCCAGTGCGTTGCTTCCAGGAGCCTGGTATACCAATAAGTAGGAGGCGCGCTTTCCATCGACAAATGAATTGGCTGTGTAACTTACTTTCCCAAGCTGAATGCGCGCGACATCTTTCAGATAGACAATCGAGCCTTGCTGAGGATTTGCCCTGACAATAATATTTCCAAATTCACCTTCTGTGGTTAGACGACTGTTTGTAAATACCGTGAACTCAAATGATGATGAGGAATTTTGGGGAGGAGAGGCGACGGACCCGGCAGCAACCTGTAAGTTTTGCTCGTTAATCGCATTTTGCACATCGTTCACCGTTAGTCCCAGCTGCGCAAGCTTATCTGTTTGCAACCAAACGCGCATACTAAAATTATCCGCTCGGCTAAATACATCGCCAACCCCCGGAACCCGAAGGAGTTGATCACGAACATAAATATTGGCATAGTTATCCGTGAAGGGAATCGTGTGCGTTCCATTCGGCGAATAAATGGCAACAAGCATTAAAATACTCGGGTTACGTTTCAATGTCGTAATGCCCAATCGTTGCACCTGCGACGGCAAAGTAGGCGTAGCAATTCCAACACGGTTTTGAATATCGAGCGCCACGACATTGGGATCGGCATCGACATTTAAGGTGGCGGTGATGGTAGACACGCCATTATTGGCGCTGTTGCTTTGCAGGTACGTCATGCCAGGAACACCATTTACCTGCGTTTCAATGGCGGTGGTCGTTGTTTGCTCTACCGTTTGTGCATCGGCGCCCGTAAAATTACTGGTTATCTGAACCGTCGGCGGGGTGATATTCGGATACTGGCTTACCGGCATGCCAATGATTGCCAGGGTTCCCACCATCACGATCACGATGGAAATCACAATCGCCGTTACCGGTCTTCGAAGAAATATATTTGATGACTTCATGAAAAATTTATTTTAATGAGCAGTAAACAGTAAACAGGGGGCGGTTCTCCGGTCAGGGGTCACAGCTCGCTGCTGACCATAATTACCAATTATCCATTCTCTTTGATCCATGTTGTGCTCCGGTCCACTTTTTGTTTTTTAATCCCCATCCGCTTCCAATGGCCCCGGCAATCATCCTATTCCGGATTGCAAGCTATCTTCGATCATGCATCGGCGTTAGCATGAATCGTCTGCCAATGATTTACCTCGCACCCGCCGGTTTTGGCGCGCCAACCCTTATTTCAACGCTGTCACGCAATTTTTGAACGCCTTCCGTGATTATGCTGTCGCCCTGATTCAACCCGCTTTTCACAATGATGTTGGCATTTATCCTTGTTCCCAGACTCACCTTATGTTGTTTTGCCCGGTTATTATTTGCCGTGTAAACAAAATATTCACCCAGCTGTTCCACGACGGCCTTATACGGAATGAGTAAACTATTTTCATTGGCATTATGCTTAACGCGGATATTTGTCGTAACCCCTGGTTTTAATAATTTTTTTGCATTCGCAAAAACCAGCCTGGCCTTTATGGTTCCCGTCTGCGGATCAACCGCGCGATCCAGCAAAACAAGATGACCCGGGTTTTCATAAATAGAACCATCGGGCATAACGAGGGTGAATATCGAATCTTTGTCCTTGGTTCCCTTTTCCAGGTATTGGCTAAAGCGTGTGATTTCGATTTGGTCAATGGCAATGTCAACAGCCATCGGGTTATCAGAAGAAATGGTATTTAATAAGGTTTGCTGGTAAACGGAAGTTCCTATTTTCACCTGCGAGATCCCGATGGTTCCGTCAAATGGCGCGCTGATGATTGAGTATTTCAAATTCGTTTCAACGCTCGACACGTTTGCCTTTGCTGCCTCGACCTGCTTTTTACTGCTTTCCAAATCTGCTACCGCATGATCCAAAGTTTGCTTGGCAATGGCATCATCTTTGGCCAGGTCGGTATACCGGTCTGCGTCCTGCTGTGCTTTGCTTTGATTGGCTTCTGCGACATGCACGTTTGCCACGGCTTGTTCGTAAGCTGCCTTATATTGTTGCTGATCAATTTCGTACAATTTCATTCCTTTTCTTACGAACTGCCCATCCTTAAAAAAAATGCCGGTAATGTTTCCGGACACCTGTGGCTTGATGTCAACCTGGTTTAACGGAGTAACCGTTGCCGGATAAATGTCGAAATATGTTGCCGCCCCTTCCTTTGCTACCTGAATGGCAACCGCAACGGGCGGCGGTGCCTGGGGACCGGTCTGTTTGGTTTCGCAAGACGGTAATTCCGCTGCAAAAATCAATATGGCGGTCCATCTAATAATATTTTTCATCTGCGTTATTTTTATTTTTTTTCATTTCAGTCAATTTTGAAGGACACCGTCATTTTTCATCTCCGGAAAAAATCGTCGCCCGCGCGGGTGCCAAGCCCTCTTTTTCGCCGGGATGTGATCAATTGGTTATTGTCCCCAATGATTTTTGAACATCAATCTTGCTGGTCAATAACTGGTACAGCGCGTTGGTATAATTTACCTGTGTCGAACGCAAATTTGTTTCTGCTGTGATGACATCCAGATAAGCCTTCACGCCGGATCTGTACTGCAATTCGACCGTCGTATACACTTCCCTTGCCAGGTCAAGATTTTCTTTCAGCGCATAATAATCAATCAGATTGCTTTTATACGTAGCCATTGCCTGTGCGTACTGCGAATTGATATTTGTTTCCAATGAGGTAATGTCCCAGTCAACACTTTTTAATTGCAATTCGGCCGTCCTGATATCGTGCGTTCTTTTACCGCCCTGGAATATCGGAAAAGATAATTGCAAACCGACATTCGACGTTGGATAATTATTGGAGAATAAAGGTGAAAACTGGTTATTCAGGTAATTCAGGTTATAATTTCCGATTGCAGAAACGCTTGGAATGTAACTCCATTTATTATATTTAAGATTATCCAATTGTAAATTTTTCTGGGTAAGCAATAATTGATATTCTATGCGGTTGTTGTAATTCACCACCTGGTTTGTATCAATAAAGGCTTCTCTTTGCATTTGCGTGCTGTCGTACACAATATTTATTTCATTGGCAGCGGTATAGCCCATTTGTTGTTTTAAATAAACCATTTTTGCCTTTAGCAATTCCAGGTCTGATTTTCTTTCTGCTTTGGAATTGTTTAAGGTTATTGTCGCGGTTTTATAATCCGTTTTATCAACAATGCCTCCGCGATACTGATTGTAAGCATCTTTCAGGTTACGCTCCAGTCTCACAATGTCGTCATCAAGTAATGCAATTTGCTCCTGTGTGAGCAACACATCATAAAAGGCTTTACTCACGTTTACCGTCACATCAATTTTATTGGATGCAGTATTTTGTTTTGATTGGCGACGGACATCATTGGCCGAACTGCTTGCCAGCAGTACATCACGGTTAAATATATTTTGCGTAAGTCCAAATCCAACGGTGGAAACGTTGTGCGTCCCGCTATATACAATCGCATTATTGAAATTCACCGCCTGCAATTGAAAATAATAATCATAAAAGGCATTTAAATTTAATTGCGGATACCAATCTGATAATTTGCTTTTTATTTGTTGTTCAGTAATTTCTTCATTAAGTAAAGATTGTTGAACAAGGGGAAAATGTTTTAAGGCATATTGGATGCAGTTTTGTAAAGTAGCATCCTGCAGCAATGTATCTTTTTCAGTGATTTGAGCATAAACTGATGAACAGAATGTACTTATTAGGATAAAGGTCAAAAAAATGGATAATATTTTCCTTTTAAGATGATTCATCATAAAAAATTTAATGAAACTACTGGAAGTCCAAAAAACAAGGGGCAAAAATCGTTAAAATTTTCTTTCTCGGATAAAAGCTTCCCATTTACGCAGCAAAAACCGTTCACTTTTTGGGAGGCAAAGTTAAACAAACGTTTGAATTAAACAAATGTTTAATTTCCTTCAAAAATAGGTTCAATTAAATGGATTGGTAAAAAAAAATGACAAATGGGTAGAATGAAAAATATTTTGGAAAACATTTCAGTTGTGGTGGGTTCTTGCCCATGGCAGTTTTCTGCGCAAGTGCAACTGAACATTCTTATTTTTTGTTGTCCTGTCCCCTCGACCCGGAAAATTTTTTCCAACAAGGGTGCTCGCCTTTATTACTCGCAGTTTGCCTGCATTTCTGCGTCGACCGATTCTTTGAATTTTTTATAAAAATCTTTGGGTGGGTCACTCACGGTATTTTTGGTAAGAAAAACTGCAGCATAATTGCGGCATTTGTCAATGTAAACGAACGATCCGGCAAAATTCGGACAAGTGATCACGGCGGCTTCACCTTTTGAATTTGTTTCCTGGATCCATTCACCCAATCCATAATGCCATCCGGTCGCAGGTTTTGGGATATACTTGGCTGGCAGTTCAGAAAATTGCATTTTTTCCATTTCAGCAATGGCCTTTTCGCTCAAGACCCTTTTTCCTTCGAACATTCCTTTGTTCATGATCATGGATAAAAAATTGAGCCAATCATTCAATGTGGATTTTCCGCCAAGGGATGGATCGATGGCGCCGCCTTCATCATTGTAAAATGTGGTCCCCCGCATTTTTAACGGTCTTGTTATTCTCTCCTGCATCAGCCTGTCAAACCCTTTTTTACCAACAATTTCCAGAACCCTGCCGACTACATTGGGGCCAATGTTGCTGTAAAAGAATTCTGTTCCGGGGTTTGCCTGTATCTCATGTTTGGAAGCAAAACTGTTTACCTGGTCTTCGAGCGTTTCGAATCTGGTATTCCTGAGTGCTTTTATTCCGCCATCGGTTTGTATGCCGGTGGTATTGGTCAGACAATTCCTGATGGTGATGTATCCTTTCATGTATGTAGAGAAGATCGGAATGTATTTGCTGACCTTGTCATCGAGCGACAATTTGCCGTCTTCAACAAAAGTCATTACCAAAGCGGCTGTCAGCCAGTTTCCACAAGTTTCTATCGGTGCGGGCGTTTTTGCATTGAAGTCTCCCTGTTCTTTTTCCACCTGCTTTTGATAAATTATTTTGCCGTCTTTCCAAATGGCTGCAGCCGCGTTATTGCCAAATATTTTTTGATTTTGCTTTATCAGCTGATCTATCCGGCTAAAATCGGTTTGGGCAAAAGAAGGCAGCCAGATTAGCAGAAAACAAGGCAATGAGCTGCATAACAGGCAGATTGATTTAATTTTAGGTGACATTCTTGCTAAATTATTTTTTTGGATTATTGTTTGCGGCATCAATGGATAAGGAGAAATAAATTATGAATTTAAACAACTTTACCATAAAAGCTGCTGAAGTTATACAACAGGCGCAGCAACTGGCTTTCAATTTGCAAAACCCGCATATAGAAACGGATCATATTTTAAAAGCGTTGCTTGAACAGCAGGATTCTCCAGTGGAATATTTACTGAAAAAAAATAATGTTACCACTAATTTGGTTGACCATAAACTTGACGAACTGATAAAAAAACTGCCCAGGACTTCGGATGAAGCTGCCCAGTCCATTAGTCGCGATGGAAATAATGTGATGTTGCGTGCAGGTTCGGTTTTAAAAACCTTTGGAGATGAATTTGTAACCCCCGAACATATTTTGCTGGCCATAGTACAGGGCAATGACAGCGCGGCAAAATTGCTTAAAGACGCAGGTCTTTCAGAAAAAGGGCTGATTACCGCAATCAGGGAATTACGCAAGGGAGATACGGTTAAATCGCAGACACAGGAGACGCAATGGCATGCACTAAATAAATATGCACGCAATCTCAATGAATTGGCAAGACAGGGTAAACTGGATCCGGTCATTGGCCGTGACGAGGAAATCAGGCGAACCTTGCACATCCTCTCACGCAGAAGCAAGAACAATCCCATCCTGGTGGGTGAACCCGGTGTGGGTAAAACGGCAATTGCAGAAGGACTGGCTCATCGTATTGTAAATGGTGATGTTCCGGAAAATTTGAAATCAAAAATTATTTATGCGCTGGATATGGGGCAACTTATTGCCGGTGCAAAATATAAAGGTGAATTTGAAGAACGGTTGAAAAGTGTGGTGAAAGAAGTAGCTACAAGCGACGGAGAAATTATTTTGTTTATTGATGAAATTCACACGCTTGTGGGAGCCGGTGGCGGCGAAGGGGCAATGGATGCCGCAAATATTTTAAAACCGGCACTGGCACGCGGTGAACTCAGGGCAATTGGAGCAACCACCCTGAACGAATACCAGAAATTTTTCGAAAAAGATAAAGCCCTCGAACGTCGTTTTCAAAAAGTACTGATCGGTGAACCGAATGTGGAAGATGCGATCTCTATTTTGCGTGGATTGAAAGACAGGTACGAAACGCACCATCATGTTCGCATTAAAGACGAAGCGATTATTGCGGCTGTGGAATTGTCTCATCGTTATATTACAGACCGCTTTTTGCCGGATAAAGCCATTGACCTGATTGATGAAAGTGCGGCGAAACTTAGGCTGGAAATGAATTCCATGCCAGAAGAACTGGATCAGCTGGAAAGGCAAATTCGCCAGTTGGAAATTGAACGTGAAGCGATCAAACGTGAAAATGATGAATCTAAATTAAGAGAGCTCAGCGCTGAGATTGGGAACTTATCGGTAGAGAGAGATACGTTAAAATCAAAATGGAAGGCAGAAAAAGAATTGGTTGAAAAAGTGCAGAATGCAAAAGCGGAAATCGAAAACCTGAAGAATCAGGCAGAAAAGGCGGAACGCGAGGGAAACTATGGATTGGTTGCAGAAATCCGGTATGGAAAGATGAAACAGCAGGAAAAAATTATTGAAGACTATTCACAACAATTGGATTCCATCAGTGATAACTCGCGACTGATGAAGGAAGAAGTTGATGCTGAAGATATCGCTGAAGCCGTTGCTAAAAGTACAGGGATTCCCGTTACAAAGATGTTGCAGGCCGAAAAAGAAAAATTGCTGAATCTTGAAGATGAATTGCATAAACGGGTGGTCGGTCAGGATGAAGCAATAGCGGCAGTCGCCGATGCGATTCGAAGGAGCAGAGCGGGTTTACACGATCCCAAAAAACCCATTGGGTCATTTATTTTTCTTGGTACTACCGGTGTAGGGAAGACCGAATTGGGAAAAGCCCTTGCTGATTATCTTTTTGATGATGAAAGCATGATGACGAGAATAGACATGAGTGAGTACCAGGAAAAACACACCGTATCAAGATTGGTTGGCGCCCCTCCGGGGTATGTGGGATATGATGAAGGCGGCCAGTTAACGGAGTCGGTTAGACGCAAACCATATAGTGTTGTATTGCTGGATGAAATTGAAAAAGCGAATCCTGATGTATGGAATATTTTATTGCAGGTTTTGGATGACGGCAGACTGACGGATAATAAAGGGCGTGTTGTGAATTTTAAGAACACGATCATTATCATGACTAGCAATATCGGCAGCGGCATGATCCAGGACGCATTTGAAAACGTGAACGAGCATAATGTTGAAGGGGTGACTGAAAAAACAAAAGGGGAGGTCATGAATCTGCTGCGACAAACCATTCGCCCGGAATTTTTGAACAGGGTGGATGATATTATCATGTTCAGACCATTGCTGAAAAATGAGATCAAAGGCATTGTAAATATTCAATTGAACAGTTTGAAACAATTGGTAGAACCTACAGGAATTCAATTGTTGTTCAGTGATTATGTGATAGATTATCTTGCTGAAAATGGATTTGATCCGCAATTTGGTGCTAGACCCCTGAAAAGGCTTATCCAAAAAGAAATCGTGAATACATTATCAAAGAAAATTCTCGGAGGAGACATAGATAAATCTCACCCTGTTCTGGTAGATGTCTTTGACGGGGTAGTGGTATTTAGAAATGAAACAGGAAAAACGCAGCCTTCTCCGCCAAAAACAAAGGACAAGAAAATATCTTCAACTTAAAGCCTGCGCCCATTGGTAAAAACGTCGGGGGAGGCATCGAATGATTGGAAGAAAAAATAATGGATAGCCTTGGCAACTGCTGAGGCTTTTGTATTTTTAGCCATCAAAACGATTTATATGCCTGTTAAATTCCTTCTTCCGGCTTCTTTTCTGCTATTTATTGCCTGCACGAATTCAAGTTCAAACAATACAAAAAATGATGAAGCAGACAGCAGTAAAATCATTCCACTTGGTTTTAACATGCAGTTTGATACAAGTATGAATAACGCGGATAAGCAGGTGACAAAAAATACGGACAGCATCACACTTAGCGCTGCAAAAGAAACAGATTTTTTTATTGAACCGGGTGGTGCTTATGAAAAATCTGACGCGCCTTTGCTCCTTAAAAAACTTGATAATACAAAACCTTTTACTTTAACTGCAGAATGTAAACCTGAGCATCTGGTGAAATATGACGCAGGTATGCTTTTTCTTTTTGTAGACGAAAAACACTGGGTAAAATTTGCGTTTGAAGCAGATGAAAGAATGAATACACGGGTTGTCACGGTGCGAACCAATGAAACGTCAGATGATAATAATCATGAAATGGTGAAGGAGAACATTATCTTTTTAAAGATTTCTTCGGATGCAAAATCCATTGGATTTTATTATTCAGTGGATAATAAGACCTGGAATTTGGTCAGGGTGTTTAAGAATGAATTTCCGCAAAATATATGGGCGGGAATTGGTACGCAGTCTCCGGCGGGTAATGGCAATAAAACTGTTTTTTACGGTGTGCAATTTTCTGGTGAGGCGGTAAAAGATTTCCGGAGCGGGATATGAAACTTTTCTGGCAGCAGGACAATGGAATTGGAGTTTTGCACCCCAAAAACAGGTAAAGGATAAAATTGAATAATGATTCAGTTTACAACTGTCTTAAAAAGATTTGGTGACCAGGGAGAAAAAACCGGTTGGACTTATATTGAAATTCCCGTGGACATTGCAGGGAAATTGAAACCTGGTAATAAAAAATCATTTCGGGTAAAGGGCTGGCTTGATGATCTTCCTATAAAATCTGTTGCCCTGATACCCATGGGTGGCGGAAAATTTATAATGGCTGTCAATGCTTGGATGCGAAAAGGAATTGGGAAGCGCAAAGGCGCAATGGTGAATGTGCGGTTGGAAGTTGACAATAAGAAGTTAGCGCTCTCCAAAGTACTCCTGGCATGTTTGGCAGATGAGCCCAAGGCATTGACATTTTTTAAAACCCTGCCTCCGTCGCATCAGCAGTATTTTAGCAAATGGATAGAAGAGGCAAAAACCGGAGAAACAAAAACAAAAAGAATTGTCCAGGCAATTAATGCGCTATCAAAAGGTCTAAACTTTGGGTTGATGGCCCGGGCGTTAAAAGAAAATAAAGACGGGGAAACTCTTTAAAACACAACGCCACAGATTCGCAGGACCAGCAAAAAAACTTTATACGTCTGCCACTTTGAATGGGTGCACTTCGAATTTTCCCCAAACCTTTTTGGTGATATAGGGTTCTGTATTTAACCAATCTTCCCATTCAGCTTCCGTTTCAAATTGCATGATCAAGGTGGAACCTGATCATTTCCCCCCTGGTCGTTCAATATGGCACCGCCCATAATAAAATTTCCAATCGCTTTCAGTTTTGCATTTTCAAAATGTGATGGTCGTACCGACATCCATCTTTCCAGTGCCTTGTCTTCGCCTCCATCCCTGGCGGTATAATATATTGTTTCATAAATATGAAAATAACAAAATGTGAGAAAAGAATTCTACACCAGCTATGTTTTTAGGGAATTATACGGCATAAAAGCACCTGATTCTCACTGGCATTCTATTTGAATTATCGTTGTAGAAGAACTATTAAAAAAAATTAATCGTATGAATAAAAAATTATCAGGAATGTTATTTGGTGCCATGTTATTGGTATATGGTTCACTGATGACAATATCTTATACATCCTGCAATTCCGATAGCAGCAATGATAAAGCTTCCACTACGCCGGCAACTGACAGCAGTAACATGACACCGGCAGATACCACTACAAAAATGGCATCAACAAAAAAAGCAAAAAAAGGTAAAGCCATGATCGCAGCGTCTCCCAATAATGCAAAATCCGCCATGCATAAAGATAAAGATGGGATTTACCTGAATCCGCAGACCATGCCGGAGTATCCGGGAGGGGAAACTGCACTTTCCCAATACATGGAAAGTAGTTTGGATTATCCTCAGCATGCGCTGGATGATAACAAAGAAGGCACCGTCAGGGTTTCTTTTGTAATTGACGAAAAAGGAAACGTTACGGCACCTGTTGTTTTAGGAAATAAATTGGGTGACGGGTTGGATGAGGAAGCAGTAGACTTAATTAAGAAAATGCCAAAATGGAAGCCCGGAACAGTAAAAGGAAAAAACGTGAAAACCAGGCTTGACCTCCCGATTACTTTTCAAATTTCAGCGGAATCTTAAAAACATTCATTACTCTTAAAATTTTGTTGTATGGGTAAATATTCAAAAAAGTCGCAGGAATATGTGAAAGAAAATATGGATGAAATGAAACATGGTCAGCTTCGAAGTGGTAATGGTAAAAAAGTTACCAATCCGAAACAAGCGGTGGCCATTGGATTATCAGAAGCCAGAAAAGACGGGTTAAAAGTGCCCAGAAAGAAATGAAATATTTAATTATTTTAAATCATCGTGCGTATGAAAAAGAATAGCCAGCATCCACCGGCCGATGCCCTAAAAAATAAAACTAAAAGTAAAACCGGTCTGAAAATAAAGCGCAGTACAGGCAAAAGCAGCGAGGATTTGGGAACCATGAAAATCGGAAAAGCACATGCTTTACATGATGATCTTGAATCCGTAAATCTAAAAGAAAAAAGGAAGTGAATAAATCGGCAGGAGATAAATGGACGAAGAGGTTGTCTTAAAAAAAGACAGCCTCTTTTATCATTTACATATCTGTACTCGCATGCACCAGCAAACTCTGCTGATAACAAAAATGCCCCGTAAGGATTTAACTCCAAATCCCTGAAAATAAAAAAAGGTCGCCCCTGCTTTTGAGACAACCTCTTTAATATTAATAAACAATCAAAAAGCTATTTTATACTGAGCAAAGCAGTTGTTTTAGGACTGGCTTCGGATACTTTTTTGTTATAATCCGGTGTTGCGCTTTTGGTCTGCTGCGGATTCCACATGGTCTTCTTTACACCCACTATGATGGTAGTCAGAATAACTGCAGCCGCAACCAGTGTCAGCGTTTTCTTAAGTAAGTTAGGTTGACCACTTGCGTAAACGGCTTCGTTGCAGGAGACCAATCCTTTGTCAGAGATCTGCACCAACATACCGTAAGGCTCAAAATCATCTCCGTAAATATCAACGTCATAATTGTTTTTGAGCAGGTAGCATGCGTCTTTCAACGTAGCGATATCGAAATTTTCAGAAACGAGGGAAATATCAATTAATGGGATATAGTGGTATTTCTTTTCGAAATTTTTTCTGCCAGCGAGTCTCATCTCATCAAACCATGCCGTATTTGTGCTAAGCGATTTTAATACCCACGCGGCAGCATGTTCAGTCTGGTTTTTCGGATTCTGGTAAGTGCTCATATATACAGATATTGGATTTAGGGTCCGGTCAGGACCGGGTAAAACATAAAACGGCACACGGCAAATATTATTGTCGGTGGCAGATAATTTTTCTACCCCCATCACGCTAATGCCTTGTTTTTCATAGAAAATTTTCTTTAATTTTTGTAGCTTCACTCACCGAAGAATGCTTATGTACAGAATTGACATAAAAAACAACAGCGAAAGATCTACCTTTTTGAATCGCCTATTCAAATACCTGGTCATCATGTATGTTTTTTTAGCCAGTGCCTACCTGATGTACAAATTTTTTACTTTAATTCAGCGGCATACTTCCAAGCAAGAGTGGGCAGCCATTCTTGTTAATTTGGTGATTATTATTTTGCTGATCTTGCAATTATTACGGACAAACAATAAGAAATACATATTAATCACTGACAATTTTGTAAAATACCGTTGGCGTTTGCCATGGGCATCCAGGGTTGCCTGGGAAAACATAAAAACGATTCAATTCGGATATTCAAGTGTAAGGTTTGTCACAAAATCGGAAAAAAAATACAGGTTTTATTTCAGCAAAGCAACCGAAAACGAGAAGGACGACCTGGAAACAACACTCATGGCTATCGCCAAAAAACATAATATTGAATTCCTGCAACCCCAATAAGTATTCTAGGATGATTTTATCAGCATCAACGCTTCCGCGATTACCAAAAGAAATTAATATCCCTGCTGATAATTATTTTCAATTGCCTGAGAAAGTAATGCAATTCGGCACCGGCGTCCTGTTGCGTGCCCTGCCTGATTATTTTATTGACCAGGCCAATAAACAAAATATTTTTAACGGAAGGATTGTGGCGGTGAAATCAACAACCCAGGGAAACGCTGATGCATTTGGCAACCAAAATGGTTTATACACCATTTGTGTGAAAGGAATTGAACAGGGAAAGACAATCGATGACAGGTATATCAATGCATCAATCAGCAGGGTGTTGTCAG
>DATGFZ010000556.1:0-3642 GCA_035308805.1 Puia sp.
ATTATGATAGGTGATAGCATTGAAGTGGATATCCAGGGCGCTATTAACGCCGGCATTGACCAGGTATATGTAAATCATTTAGCCAATAATGATCACCTTGTCAAGCCAACTTATACCGTTTATTCTTTGAAAGAATTAGAAAAGATATTTTAATGGAAACATTCCCGATCGGACCATTACGATTCCCGCTTATAATTCGGCCAACACCGTCACTCCGCCCTGTACAACCTGATTCAATTTGATACTCACATTTGTTCCAACAGGTAACAATACATCCACCCTAGACCCGAATTTTATAAATCCCATTTCTGCACTCTGCTCAACTTTTTGCCCGACGGTTAAATAATTTACAATGCGTTTAGCCAGCGCTCCTGCAATTTGTTTTGCCAGTATTTCTCCCTTTGCATTTTTAATAACAAAAGTCTGTCTTTCATTTTCCGTCGAGGATTTTGGATTCCAGGCAACCAGATATTTCCCTTTATGATATTGATTATATACTACTTCCCCTCCAACCGGGTTCCTGTTCTGATGCACATTTGCCGGGCTCATAAAGATTGAGACCTGCAGCCTCTTATCTTTAAAATACTCTTCGTCAAAAATCTCTTCTATAACAACCACTTTCCCGTCAGCAGGACAGATCACGAGGTTTTCGCCAACAGAAAGTTTGCGTTTGGGAACGCGAAAAAAAGAAATTAAAAATAGCAACAGGAATAAAGTAACAATGAAAATTAACCCGCTTAACCACAAATCATGCTCGCTGATAAAATAAAACGACGGTAGATTGATCAATGCGAATATTAAAACTCCGAGTGCAATCGATTTATATCCTTCTTTATGTATTGTCATCGGGGTAAAATTGAACTGCAAATGTAAGCAAGAAAACAAATTGTGACCGATTGTCCCAAAATCCAGGTTTTAACAAATAAATTTCTCGGCGTTTATCACGCAATCTGTGGCAGGCCTTTATTGCAATACAAAATAAAAATAGAGCCATACAAAAGGTGTTGCCAGCAACAATGAATCAAAGCGGTCCAAAAATCCTCCATGTCCCGGCAAAATGATTCCACTGTCTTTTACGTCCGCTATACGTTTTAATTTGCTTTCGAGCAGGTCGCCAATGGTTCCGGAAATGGATGAAATGGCAGCAATACTGGCAAATATCACCATGTTATCCCGGTCAAATTGTGCATCGGCAAAATAACTCAACAACGACATCACCGCGATCGCTAAAATAATTCCGCCTACAGTTCCTTCCCATGTTTTTTTTGGAGAAATTTTAGAGAATGGAGTTCTCCCGATCAACGAACCGATAATATAAGCCATTGTATCGTTTATCCAAATTGAAGCAACGATCAACATTACCAATATTTTTCCAAAAATATCCCCCAGCAGTTCGTCGCCTGAAAATTTACTGCGGATATCCGTCAATAAGCCCCAGCTCAGCGAAATATACAACAAACCAAGCAAGGAATAGCCAATAATTCTAAAATTGATCTTTCTTACAAAAATTATTTCACCTAAAGGCAAAACAATTAAAAAAAACAATCCTGCCCATTGACCGATCAGGTGCAATGAAACAGAAAATATTTTAAAATCATTTGCAAAGAAAAGCATAACGCACCAGCCGGTGATCATTACGCCATATTTATGAAAAGTACTTATCGCTGCGTAATCTTTATCAATCCGTCCGATTAATTGCTGATATTCTATCCAGCATCCAAAATGTATAACAGAAAAAAGAATAAAGAAACTCCAGAAATTCCACAGCAGGCCAGCTAACATAACCACCGCAAAAATTATTGCAGAAATAGTGCGCGTCCGGAAAACTGCTTTATTTAAAGCCATTAATTATGTACGATTTTATGGCATGGATCACAGCGATTGTAACGAATTGATCCAAAATTATTTCCATCATTCCTGATCATCTCCTGTTGCCAGCATTTGTTCGGTCTCATCATCTTTGGGTAGTATTCTTAGATTGCGGGATTGCTGATTGACTATTTATTAATATGCATTACCGTTTGCCGCTTTTTTATTTAAGTAAGAAACCCATTTTGATCGTTTAGTTCTTCAAATTCATAGACTGTATTATAGCTCATTTTAGATTGTTTCTTAACAAAATACAGGATTCCCCAAACCAACAAACCACTTGCAACTGCGAAATAAATTGGAACAGAAGGGTTTTCCGTGGCGAGTTTAGGGTAATATAAAATAGCGATCAACTCCGCTCCGTTGTTAAAAAAATGAGCGGCAATACAAACCCACAGACTACCACTGTACCAATACAGCGCGCCAAGCAAAATTCCTAAAAACATTCTTGGTAAAAAACCCGCAAACTCCATGTGAAATGCAGAAAACAATATAGAGGTAATAACAATTCCCATCCAGGGGCTTTTAAAGATATTGATCATGATGCGTTGTAAAGCGCCCCGAAAACATGCTTCTTCGCAAATGGCAGGAATCAATGCTATGACCAGTATATTGATGACAACATCTTTTGAAGAATTTGTTTTCAAAAAAGCTGTCATTTGCTGTTCCGCATCTTTCTCCGTATCGATCATCCATTTGGCAAGCGGGATGTGTTCATTTAATTGACCTAGCCAGGATGCAAAAGGAACAGAAACAAACATCAATGCAATCGCAAACAAATAAAAATTAAATTTGGTAGGATTGCGAAACCCCAAAAAATAAAGCGATTTATACCGGAAAGTGACCAATCCAAATATTATCGCCGGCAGCAAAAATGCAGCGATGGTATAAAATGCCTGCACGCTTTTGAATGCGTTGACTAATTTTGGATCAGAAAAATCAAAACTTTTTTGGCCGAGGGTCACTGATCCGTTTGCTACTAAAAAAATGGCTGCGATCAAAGAACTTAACACAAAACCTGCAAGCAATAATCCCATAAATAAAACCAACTGCATGCCCGGCGACTGAATTCGTAAATAGCTTTTCATATCAACGATAAGTGTGTAAATTTGTATTTTGTTCAATAGCAAAGGACAAGGCTTTGCAAGATAGCAATATGAACTGATTTTATTAGTAAACATTTTATGGCCGTCCAGATCGAAAATATTTCGCTTCCCGATTTTCCGCTTCTTCTAGCACCGATGGAAGATGTGAGTGATCCGCCATTCCGTTATGTATGCAAAAAAAACGGCGCTGATCTGATGTACAGTGAATTTATTTCGAGTGAAGGTTTAATAAGAAATGCCGTCAAAAGCAGACAGAAACTCGATTTCTTTGAATACGAAAGACCATTCGGCATTCAGATCTTTGGCGGAGACGAAGAAGCCATGGCAATGAGCGCAGCGATCATTGACGCAACAAGCCCTGATTTGGTTGACATCAATTTCGGATGTCCGGTAAAAAAAGTTGTCTGCAAAGGCGCCGGCGCTGCCGTGCTGAAAGATGTGGACTTGATGGTTAGGTTAACCAAAGCCGTTATACAATCAACCAAATTACCGGTAACGGTTAAGACCAGATTGGGTTGGGATGATAATTCAAAAAATATTGAACTGGTGGCTGAACGTTTACAGGATGTTGGCATAAAAGCATTGACCATTCACGGCAGAACCAGATCGCAATTGTATAAGGGAGAGGCAGACTGGACATTGATCGCCGCAATAAAAAATAATCCAA
>DATGFZ010000557.1:0-2419 GCA_035308805.1 Puia sp.
TTTTCTGCCGTTACCCCCAATGTTTTGTAGATCGTTGATTTTCGCGAAAGTCCCACCATCACCGGTTTTTCAAGCATTTTAAAAACACCCAGATTTTTTAGCAGTTCAAAATTGTGACCCCTGTTCTTGCCGAATCCGAAACCAGGATCAACAAGAATATCGTGAATCCCAGCTTTTTTACAACTATCCATTCTTTCAATAAAAAAATCAAGGACTTCTTTTGTCACGTTTTCGTATTCGGGGCTTTGTTGCATGGTCTGAGGTTTTCCTTTCATATGCATGCACACATAGGGCACACTCAACGCTGCGACAGTCGGGAGCATCTCAGCATCAAAATTGCCTCCGCTGATATCATTGATCATGCCGGCACCGGCAGCAACAGATTCTTTTGCAACCTGTGCATAAAAAGTGTCCACAGAAATGATCAGTTCAGGAAAAGTTTTATGGACGGAATATAGGGGGTCGATTATTCTTTTTAATTCTTCTGCTGAAGTCAAGTGATCTGCCCTTGGTCTTGTACTTTGCCCGCCAATGTCAACAATATCCACTCCTTCTTTGATCATTTTTTCCACTTGCAGCATGATATCTTTTTCCCCTGTAAAGCGGCTGCCCGCATAAAAGGAATCCGGTGTGACATTGACAATCCCCATCACCAGCGGATTATTGATCAAGAGCAATTTTCCATTACAATTCAAAGTAAACATTGCGCGTTATCTTTACATTTGTGCCCACAGATTACCAAATTTCAGAAATCGAATTTTCCAAGAAGTTCTGTCTTATCGCTGCGATCTGTGAGAAAAATAAAACATGGTTAAGGTTAATCCATAAAATTCAACAATAAAATTGAAAGTAGAAGAAATTTTGCTAATGAACACAACCATCCCACAATACGACCAGGCGGTGCTATCCTGCAAGGAGATTTTTATCAACAAAACAAAGGATTACGGCACGTCATGGCGCGTGCTTCGGAACATTTCCATAGTTGACCAGATATTTATTAAGGCTCAGCGCATACGCACCATTCAGCAAAAATCCATCCAACGTGTAGGTGATCGTATTGCCGACGAATTCAAGGGTATGGTCAATTATGGGATCATTGGTTTGATACAATGGCAATTGAAAAGTGAAACGGTGGAGGACCTGCCTGTGGATGAAGTGGAAAAATTATTTGATGATAAAGTTTCTGAAGCAAAAAAAACGATGCTAGATAAAAACCATGATTATGGTGAAGCATGGCGTGAAATGAGCCAGGAAAGCTTTGTTGACCTGATCTTGATGAAACTGCTTCGCGTTAAACAGATTCTGGCTAATGATGGTAAAACGCTCATCAGCGAAGGGATCGACGCCAATTATATTGACATTATTAATTATTCCTTATTTGCTTTAATATCAATTGAAGAAGGAAAACATGCTTTTTAGTTTTGACGCCGGCGTTTGTAAGCATTCAGCTGCTAAAACGTGAAAAATCAGGATATACCGATCAATAAATAAAATTAGGAAATAAGACCTCAAACTGAAAGTCAATTTATGAAACTCGCAGTGAACATCAGTCGAATAGTAGTTGGAGTGCTTTTTATTTTTTCAGGATTGATTAAGGCAAACGACCCGCTTGGCTTAAGTTATAAGATGGAAGAATTTTTTGATGTTTGGCACTTTCATTTATTTGATCGTTACGCTTTGTTTTTTTCAGTGCTGATGATTGTTTTTGAAATTGTTGCCGGTGTAGCCATTTTACTCGGCTGGAGAATGAAACTCTTTAGCTGGTTATTGCTGTTGCTGATAATTTTCTTTAGTTTTCTTACAGGCTATGCCTTTTTATCCGGTAAAATACATGAATGCGGGTGTTTTGGTAATTGTATTCCGCTGAGCTCAGGTGAATCCTTTACCAAAGACCTGGTGTTATTGGTTTTGATTCTTTTTTTATTTATTTATCAAAATAAAATCAAACCGGTTTTTTCTTCTCTTATTAATATTACTGTCCTGATATTGGTAACTGTTTTTTCTTTTTCCATACAGTGGTTTGTTTTACATCAGCTACCTGTGATTGATTGTCTTCCGTATAAAATTGGAAATAATATATTAGAAAAGATAAAGCCGCCACCAGGCGCAATATCCGACAGTTCAGTGATCTCTTTTGTTTATGAAAAAAACGGCAAGCAGGTGGAATTTGCTGCCGATAAATTTCCTCCGGACTTTAATGATTCATACAAATTTATTAAGCGATATGATAAATTAATCAGAAAAGGAAATGCAGAAGCCGACATAAAGGATTTTAACTTATTTACTGAATCTGGAACGGATACTACCATTTCGGTTCTGGAGGCAAAAGGATTTAAGATTTTTCTTTTTGCCAAAGAAATTCCGGATACCAATCCCGCGTGGAATAAAGAATTCAGTGTGATCCTTTCGATGGCGGAAA
>DATGFZ010000558.1:0-1558 GCA_035308805.1 Puia sp.
ATTTCCATTTTGTTTTTCTAAAGATCAAAAATACGAACAGGTAATAAATCTCATCTATAATTTTATCACCAAATAATTCATATCAGTGATCATTGCTTTTTGTTCGGTTGTATTGCCTGAATATTTTAGTAAGGGTTTTCTGATATTCTTCGATCACCTGCTTAACATTGAATTTTTTGATCACTAAAGCTCGGCCATGCCTTCCCATGTTTTCGCGCTGTTCGGCAGAAAGATTGATCATGCTTTCCATTTTATCTGCGACATCAAAAGGGTCATTTAAATTGCATACAAAGCCATTCAGGTGATCGCTTACTACTTCTTTGCACCCCCGGCTGAAAGAAGTTATAATTGGCAATTCCATACTTGCAGCTTCCATCAGACATCGGGGTATTCCCTCGTTATAAAAAGAAGGAAAGACAAAACAATCTGCATTGATCAAATATTCCCGAACGTCTCGTGCAAAACCGTAGTAATTGATCAACCCTTCCGCCTGCCATTTTTTTAATTCTTCTTCTGTGATAGAATCAGGATGATGTTTTTCAAAAAAACCGATCAATTCAAAATTTGCCCTATAATTTTTCTGCTTCAGAATTCTTGCGGCATCCGCGTAAACAGAAACGCCTTTGCTTCTCAATAACCTGGTACTCATCAAAAAGGTAAAATCATTCTTTTGCGGCAATGAAGTGTTAAAATCCGGAGAAAAAAATTCCGTATTCACGCCTTCCCCCGGCAAAATTTTTATTCTCTTAATATTCACGATCTTTTCGCTAATAAATATATTTGCATCCTCATTATTCAGAAACCAAACTTCTTCTGTTTTTTTTAAAGCTTTTTTATACAAAGATTTGGTGAGTTCATACAACCAATTCTTTTTTGCAAAAGAATAACCCAGCCCGGTAATCACTGAAATGGATTTTAAAGTAAATTTTGCCGCAGCCAGAGAACCATAAATATTTGGTTTGATAACATAATGAAAAATAAGATCAGGTCGATATTTCTTATATATTGATCTCAATTCACGGTAAAGATGTAAATCAGTAAATGGATTTTTGGAACGATTATTAAAATCTACCGAAACATATTGACAGCCCTCCTCTATTAAAAAATGTGAAAACTCATCATCAGGGGCAATAACTAGGATTGTATATCCGCTTTTATAAAGATCGCGAATGACATCAAGCCTGAAGTTATAAACTGACCAGGCGCTATTCGATACGAAAGCAATTAATTTTTTATTTCCATTCCCAGTATCGCTCATGCTTTGATATTAAATTCAAATGTATAGATTTGAACCGTACATTAGTATTGAAAATTATTTTATCATGGCGGTTTTTCTTTTTGCAATATATTTTATTTTACTGCTGCTCATCATTAACCGGGTCATTAAAAAGAAGTTGCCGGAAATAGGATACAAAAAAATAGCCGCTGCGTTTTCGTTTAAAGTATTTCTTGGATGCTTGTACGGTTATATTTTTCTGCATTATTACCACGGCGATGATACGTGGTGGTTTTTCAATGATTCTTTGGGAGAATATCAAAAAATGATTCATCAGCCCTG
>DATGFZ010000559.1:0-1996 GCA_035308805.1 Puia sp.
TTGGCGGACTGATCGCTTCCACTTTTGCAGCTTTATTTATGCTGCCATTGGTTTTTACCTGGGTACAAAAGAAAACAACAATAGATTCTGTGTCACTCGATCCGGAAGATAACCTAAGTAAACATTATATTCCATCATTGTATGAACAAAAAAAATAGTTATACTTTAGTCGGGAAAGGGAAAATGTCAAGAGAAAAAAATCTTACGTTTGGCCGTCCACTTTTCGCATTTCTCTTTTCATGCTTAAAAAGCATTTTCATTTTCTGCTTGCTGATCAGTACCTCATTTTCTTTCAGTGGTTGTTCATCAGCTTCGTCAAAAGATGACGAAAATGAAAAAACAAAAGATGAAATTCTCACTTTGGAAACTTTTTCCTTGCAAAAAGGAAAACTCACATCAACATTACAAACGCCGGGAGAATTAACGGCATTTCAGCAAGTGGATATTTATGCTAAGGTGAACAGTTTTGTAAGAAAACTTTTTGTTGATGTTGGTTCGGAAGTAAAAGAAGGACAAATGCTGGCAGAATTGGACGCACCCGAAATAACATCTCAGCTTTCTGCAGCAGAATCAAAATTAAAATCCCAGGAGGCGGTTTTTATTTCGAGTAAAGCTACCTACGACCGCTTACTTGAAACCAGCAAAACGCCCGGCACCATTGCGCAAAATGACCTGGATATGGCGGTTGCAAAAAAAAATTCAGACTCCGCCTTACTGGAATCTGCAAAATCCGATTTTAAAGAAATTTTAGAGACGAAAAATTATCTTCAGATACGCGCACCATTTTCAGGAGTTATCAGCGCCCGCAACATAAATCCTGGCGCATATGTCGGGCCTTCGGGAAAAGGTTCCGATGTCCCCATGTTTGTTTTGCAGGAACAAAAAAAATTGCGACTCGTGATTTCTGTACCTGAAGCGTATACAGATTTTATTAATAGAAAAGGAGAAGTGCAGTTTGAAGTGAATGCCCTGCCCAACCAGATATTTACTGCAAAAGTTGCGCGCCTTGCCGGTGCGGTCGGGGATAAACTGCGTTCGGAAAGAGTCGAAATGGATGTAATGAATAACAACCATAAATTATTGCCCGGCATGTCTGCAGAAGTAAGCGTTCCGCTGCCTGCAGCGGACAGTAGCTTTGTCGTTCCGAAAACCGCTGTCGTCAATTCAACAGTAAAACCATTTGTGGTTCGGGTTGTAAATAATAAGGCGCAATGGGTGAACGTTCAAATTGGAAGAACTGCAGATGATAAAGAAGAAATTTATGGTAAGCTTACTGCTGGCGACCAGTTAATAAAAACCCCAACAGAAGAAATAAGAGAGGGGTCGGATTTAAAAACTAAATGATTTCTCGCAAAGTCGCGGTAGTGGAACAATATTTTTTACTGCGACGCTCCTTTGCACGATAAACATTACTTTGCAGAAATTTTTTTTCATGCCTGATGAAATTCATTACAGCGATTATTTGCAATTAGGAAGAATCCTCAACGCGCAATTTCCCGAAAGCGAAAAATTAAAACTGCCTGCGCACGATGAAATGTTGTTCATCATCATTCACCAAACATATGAGCTTTGGTTTAAGCAATTGTTGTTTGAGGTATATTCAGTTTGCGAAATAATGAAAAAACCTTCGCTCAATGATAACTCCCCGGAATTGCAAATTGTTGTTCAACGTTTATCAAGATCTGTCACTATTTTAAAATTGCTCGTGCACCAGATCGATGTGATGGAAACAATGAACCCCATGGATTTTTTAGATTTCCGAGATATGCTTCGTCCGGCATCCGGATTTCAAAGCTGGCAGTTTAAGACGCTGGAAGCTTTGCTGGGATTGAAATACGAACAGCGATACGGACAGAATTATTATGTTTCGCAACTACGAAAAGAAGAAATGGATTTGGTAAAAAAAACAGAGCAGGAAAAGTCTCTGATTGAATTAATAAATGAATGGCTTGAACGAATGCCGTTTTTCAATGAAGAAGAAAACTGGAAAAATTTT
>DATGFZ010000560.1:0-2891 GCA_035308805.1 Puia sp.
CACGCTTGGCATCACTCCTGATATTGTCAACAATGCACTTTCGCAAACCAATTTCATTAAGTCGAATGGATACATTAGCGATTACCGGTTGTTATATCTCACCATTACAGATGCTTCGGTAAATTCTAAAGATCAATTAGAAAATATTGTGGTAAGCAATAATGGAAAAAGAATTGTTTTGCTGAAAGATATTGCCTCGGTGCAAATTCAGGAAGCAAAAGAATACATAAAAATCAATGCCAACGGTCATGAAGGAATTTTGCTCGCTGTTATAAAACAACCAAACGCAAATCTTATTGATGTATCGGATAAAATGCACGAGCAACTTGAAAAACTAAATAAAATCCTTCCCAAAGACGTTTCGATCCAACCATATTACGTGCAAGCTGATTTTGTAAAAGATTCCATTAAAAGCGTGACGGATAGTTTGTGGATCGGTCTTATCTTAGCAATATTTGTTGCGATCATTTTCCTTCGTTCCTTTAAGGCTAGTGCAGTTATTCTTATTACTATCCCTGTTACGCTATTGCTCACAATCATTTGTATTTATGCCTTTCGAGAAACTTTTAATATAATGACGCTCGGAGCAATGGCTGCCGCAATCGGTTTAATTATTGATGATGCCATTGTTGTTGTTGAACAAATTCATCGGACCCATGAGGAAAACCCAGACGAACCTTCAGGGGCATTGGTTAAAAAAGCGATTCACTATTTATTTCCAGCGATGGTGGGATCATCATTAAGCACCATCGTAATTTTTATCCCTTTCGCATTAATGACCGGGGTCGCAGGCGCGTATTTTAATGTAATGACCAATACCATGATCATTACGTTAATCTGCTCTTTTTTTGTTACCTGGATAGGCTTGCCAGTAATATATTTATTATTTTCTTCCCGGATTACTTCCCAAAGTTCCCCGATCAAGACGCCAAAACCTCATTCGGTAAAGAGCCAGCGCTGGGTAAAATTTTTTATTCTTCGACCATATATCAGCTTTATAATTCTATTCGCATTTGGTTTCACCATTTACTTTTTACTCCCCAAATTAGAAACCGGGTTTTTGCCGGATATGGATGAAGGAAGCATAGTGCTCGACTACAATTCTCTTCCAGGCACATCGTTGGAAGAGACTGACCGTATGTTGCGCGAAGTGGAAAAAATATTGTTGCAAGTTCCAGAAGTAGCAACATACTCTAGGAGAACGGGAACGGAAATGGGGTTTTTTATTACAGAACCGAATCGCGGTGATTACCTAATTCAATTAAAACAATCACGGTCACGCTCCACCGACGAAGTTAGTGATGATATACGAAAAAAAATTAATGCCACGCAACCTACGTTGCGCATTGATTTCGGACAGGTGATAACGGATATGCTCGGTGACCTCATGACTTCCGTTCAACCTGTTGAAGTAAAGATATTTGGTGATGATCAGACAACATTGCAACGGCTTTCAAAACAAGCAGCGGACATCATTTCCAAAGTTGATGGAACTGCCGATGTGTTCGACGGCATTGTAATCGCGGGACCTTCAGTTGATATAGACCCAAATTATTCACGTCTTGCGCAATTCGGAATTACCCCTGCTAATCTGCAATTTCAATTGCAGTGTGCGCTGGAAGGAAACATTTCAGGTTCAGTCTACGATCGGCAGCAATTGACCAATATCAGGTTGGTGTATCCCGGAAACCGTACATTAAGTGTTAGCGATATAGATCAGTTGCCGGTTTTTCTTCCGAACGGTAAACTGCAACCAGTAAAACAACTGGTGAACGTCCAGGTGAACTCAGGCGATGCCGAAATTCAGCGGGAAAATTTACAATCTATGGGCGTTATCACTGCACGTCTCGAAAAACGAGACCTCGGAAGTGTAATTAACGATATTCAAAAAGAAATATCCGCCAAACTTATTTTACCACAGGGTTATGTTGTTGAATACGGTGGTTCTTATGCCGAACAGCAGCAATCATTCAAAGAATTACTTCTTATTTTAATCACCTCTAGTCTTCTTGTTTTCGGTGTAATATTATTCTTATTCAGAGATTTCCGCATTGCATTATTAATATTATTGATCGCCGTGCTCGGTGTTGCTGGTTCTTATCTTGCGTTATTTCTCACCCACACGCCGCTAAATGTCGGTTCTTATACTGGTTTAATTATGATTGTTGGTATCATTGGCGAAAATGCGATTTTCACTTTCTTACAATTCCGCGAATCACTTAAAACGAATAAAGTTGATGACGCAATTATTTACTCCATTTCAACTCGTCTACGCCCAAAATTAATGACTGCGCTAGGCGCCATTGCTGCATTGCTGCCAATTGCCCTCGGGATAGGCACAGGTGCTCAATTACATCAACCGTTAGCCATCGCAGTAATCGGCGGTTTTATCGGCGCTTTGCCATTATTATTAATTGCTTTGCCCAGTTTGATCAGGGTATTTTTCAGAAATCCGGTAACATCCGGAGGATAAAATTGCCGAATACCGGCAAAGAAAAATATTTTTGCGACCGATTGCCCCTCTGCCAATTAGAAATGCTCAACGTTCATTGCTTATTTTGCATTTTGTTCTCAGCCCAAAAAAATATTATTTTAGGGTAGATTCAAGTTTGCGATCTTAGAATAAGGCTTCGCCCGGCGAAAAGCAGCTGACATTGGTAAATTCAGATGAATCCTAAGGATTAAAAATTTATTTGATCACCAGACAGAAATTAGGCTGCAGAGCGATTTAGCTGAATGATACCAAAAACGAACGATCAGCCCGGGTGAACGTTCTAAATGAAGTAGAATTTGAACATGGAAAAATCTAAATTTCAGCTTATTCACCCAGAAATTGATTCGATTGCAAAACCCGATATCACCCGGACCACATGTCGCTGATATCTTGTTAT
>DATGFZ010000561.1:0-1767 GCA_035308805.1 Puia sp.
TGCCTGGCACGGCCTTATTGCATCTCTATGCAAAAAATAAAACAGATATTCAGCCAACGTATAATGCATTAAAACGTGAAGCAAAGGATTATGACGTTTATCTCGCCTCCAACATGCCGGCGAGATGGCATTACAGTAAAAAAGATGACCGGTTTGACAGAATCGGCGATATCATTTTAGTCCCCCATGCGCCAAAAGTTTTCAATATCGGAAAAGGTCACGTGCCTGTCGGCGAGCATGGCTTTGATCCGGCAATTCCCGAAATGCGCGCCACATTTTATGCCTGGGGCCCGGCTTTCCAAAAAAATAAAACAATCGATGGGTTTGAAAATATTCATGTCTATCCGATCATGGCCAGAATTTTGGGACTCGAAATAACCGACGCAATCGATGGAAAAATAAAAGTATTAAAAAGTATTCTGGCAAAATGAGGGCTGTAAACGGAAAGACTGCCTCCTTTTTGCTTTTTAAAGACCATGAAATGAATGGTTCCAAAAGCCATAATTCTTGCATTGGGCGGTGGCTGGAAGGATGAAGAATGGTGAATTAAGCGGGAGACAAAATGATTAGAGCGGTTAACCGCTTAGCGTCT
The DNA here is from genome assembly GCA_035308805.1 of Puia sp. GTDB lineage: Bacteria > Bacteroidota > Bacteroidia > Chitinophagales > Chitinophagaceae > Puia. Next base: position 593 of record DATGFZ010000561.1, read on the forward strand.
CAATAAATATTATTATTTGGATCTGAATTCAACTGAACAATATCCGGCGCATTGACATAATTGGTGTTGTATTTGAAAATGATATTATTATTATAATCGCTTTTAAATGCATCGTTATTATTTCCGAAAGGGCGAACCGGATAAAAAATTAACCGAAGTTCGATGGTTCCGAAAATAAAATTTTCATTGCGCGCGCGAAATCCAAACCCCAATCCATAATACATCGTTGATTTGTTGATGTCTTCGTGCTCGGGCGTGAGTAAAGCTGCAGTGGCAAAAACAAAAGGTGCAAATTTAAATCCCAGCAATTTATATTTTAAGAAGAATGAAGTTTCCGTATTGATGTTGATGCGCTGCTGCCCGACAGTGGAATCAGAGCTAAAATAATTGAGAACACCGAAAGGATTATCAATTCGTAAGGCATCCAATCCGACGCGATTGAACTGTCTTGTAAAACTCACCCGGAGGTATTGACGGATCTTTACACTTCCGACATTAACCAAACGTCCGAAAATGCTTGTGCCGAATAAAATGCTTGCATCTTCAAACCTTCCGCTATGCATAAAAGTTCCGCTACGAAAGAAGTATTCGACAAAATCTCCTTTGTCCGTCCCGACAAACCGGTACGCTTCCACACCCGCGTAAGGTCTTGATAGGTACAATTGTTTGTACCAACCCGTTGTGAAAGCGATATTATAACCTCTGGGAACATCTTCCGTTGTTCCAAAATTGTATATGTAGTTTGTCTTAAAATAATTCTGCCGGAAAAAAACATATTGCAGCAGCAATGCCTGACGGTTATTAAATCTGAAATTGAAATTGTCTCCGACCTGATAAGGTTTTTGCAAAAAATCGTTCCGGAAATAACGGATACTCAAGAAATCTCTTTGTGCGCGCGAATTATTATACAACGTTTTATCTGCTCCGAAGTTATAGCCTATCCAGGTGTCAAAAGTGTGATACGTGTATTCATAAAAAAGGCTATCCGGCACTTGGTATGCATTGAAAGATTCATTTCCCCCAATGGTGATATCACCTGCAACGCGTGAGTACTGCGACACGAGTGGTTTATCTAATTTTACATACCACGCACGTTCATTCTGTGCAAAATTATACAGATCGGGATTGATGGTGGAATAAGAGACCGACCCGTTTATAAATGTGTGGGCAATATT
>DATGFZ010000562.1:0-5059 GCA_035308805.1 Puia sp.
GTTATCTTTATTCAGGGCAATGAAAAATAATGCTGTCCGTTATCATAATCTTTATTCAGCGCATCGAGTACTACCCGAAAATGTTTTTCATTCCCTAAAAAATCCGCACTGGATGCGTCTATAAAAAGTGTTTTAATGTTATGCTGCTTGATATAATTTGTGTATGCCTGTTGAATGTTGAATAAATATTCATCAGGAATAGACTGTTCGTAAGAACGATTTCTCTTTTTAATATTCTGTTGCAAACGATTTACCGATGAGTGCAGGTAAATGATAATGTCGGGTTGAATTAACTGCTGATAAATGATGTCAAATAATTTTTGATATAACCTAAACTCCTCTTCGGGTAAATTGACTTTTGCAAACAACAAACATTTGGTGAATATGTAGTCGGAAACTGTGATGGAATGAAACATGTCCTTCGTAAAAATCAATTCTTTGAGCTGCTTGTACCTCTCCGCCATAAAAAATAGCTCCAGCGGAAAAGCATTCTGCTGTGGGTTTTCATAGAATTTTGCGAGAAAAGGGTTGTCACCAAATTGCTCTAAAATAAGACGCGCATTAAAATGTTTCGATAATAAATGGGCAAGTGTGGTTTTTCCCGCGCCTATATTTCCTTCTATTGCTATGTAATGATAATTCATGTTTGGAGTAAATAGAGAGCGGCAGGCAGTAAGCCAGGAGCTAAGACCCCTCACGACTTCCAGGATGCTGCTTTTTAAGTTCTACAAAGAAATAAGAATTGCGTCAAACTGCATTCATATTTTTTTCACACCCAGTTTATCTCCACATTCTTTCAACAGCGTGCTGATATTTTTTAAAAGAACCGGATGAATGAAGTCAGGTGCAATTTCATTCATCGGCGCCAAGGCAAACCTTCTGTTTTGTATTTCAGGATGGGGAACTACCAACTGCGGTTTGTTGATCATTTCATCATTAAAAAAAAGAATGTCAATGTCGATTATCCTTGATCCATATTTTTCATTCCGGGTTCTTCCCATTTTTTCCTCGATCAGTAATATTTTTTTCATCAATTCGACTGCGCATAAGGTAGTTTCTATCAATAATACCTGGTTAAAAAAATTTGGTTGATTTGTTTTTCCCCATGCTTGCGTTTCATATAAAGATGATTGCCTGAGAATTTTGCCGCAAAAAAACGATATGTTCACTGATGCATCACGTAAATACCCCGCTCTGTTACCCATGTTACCACCTGTCAGTAAATATGATTTATTTGCAGATTGAACCATTTCCATCGGTCAAATATCTTTATTTTTGGAATCAGTAAAACAGAATTTTCATGCGAAGTTTTTTAAAAATATTTTTCGCTGTACTGACGGCATTGGTGATCTTCACCATTGTGGCCGTATTATTTGTCAGCGGGATACTTGGCGGCCTTTTTTCGAGCAAAAGACCGGATGTTGGCGCAAAAGCAGTATTGGTAGTTGATTTAAACGAATCCTATCGTGAACAAATGCAGGACAACCCGTTAAAAAGTTTGACCGAAGATGAATACAATATACCCGGGGTGTATGATGTAATAAGGATATTAGGTGTTGCAAAAAAAGATTCTTCGATAAAAGGGATTTATATAAAATGCAATGGCAACGAAAATGGCTTTGCTACGAGTGAAGAAATAAGAAATGCGCTTTATGATTTTAAAAAATCCGGAAAATTCATTTATGCTTATGGCGATCTGATCTCCCAAAAAGCTTTTTATGTTGCCAGCGTTGCTGATAAAATTTATTGCAATCCGAAGGGCGGTGTTGACTGGAAAGGTTTCGCGATTGAAGAAATGTTTTTAAAGGGCTTATTGCAAAAATTGGAAATACAGCCACAAATTTTTTATGCAGGAAAATTTAAGAGCGCTACAGAGCCTTTTAGGGAAGATAAGATGACCGATGCGAATCGCCTGCAACTAACAGACTTATTGAACCGGTTTTACAACATGTTTTTGTACAGAACAGCTTCGGCAAGATTGCTGGATACTGCGGTATTAAGGCATTGTGTAAATGGACACTTAATTCAATACGCAGATGACGCATTGAAATATAAATTGGTTGACGGTTTGAAATACGATGACGAGGTAAAAGATGAATTAAAGGCAAAATTAAATGTAGATAAATCGCAAAAAATAAATTTTGTTTCCATTGAGAAATATGCGGCTGCGGTGAATTTCAGAAGAACAGGCAGCGATAAAATTGCATTGATCTATGCGCAAGGCGATATTGTTGACGGCAAAGGTGACCAGGACCTGATCGGTAGTGAAACATATAGGAAATTGATAAAAAATGCGCGATTAGATAAAGATATAAAAGCAATTGTCATTAGAATTAATTCCGGTGGCGGCAGTGCGCTTGCAAGCGAAAACATCTGGAGAGAAATTACGATCACGCGAAAAGAAAAGCCGGTTGTTATCAGTTTTGGAGATGTTGCTGCATCCGGAGGGTATTATCTTTCGTGCAATGCCGACAGTATTTTTGCTCAAGCCAATACCATTACTGGTTCCATCGGGGTATTTACCATATTGCCAAATATGCAGCAGTTTTTTAAAAATAAACTGGGTGTCACTTTTGACGTCGTTAAAACAGCCCAGGATGCAGATGAATTATCAACCAGCAAACCATTAACGGAGATGCAAAAAAAATATTTTCAAAATTCTGTTGATACCATTTACATGGATTTTAAAACGAGGGTTGCTGAAGGCAGAAAAAAATCAATTGAATATGTTGATAGCATTGGGCAAGGCAGGGTTTGGATCGGTGAAGAAGCTATGCATTTGGGATTGGTTGACCGAATTGGTGGTTTGCAGGATGCAATTGACTGTGCAGCACGAATGGCAAAAGTTGCTGATTATCGCTTGAGGGAATTTCCTGAACCCAAAGGCTTGCTGGATGCACTTTTTGGCAATTACAAGAAATCCGTAAGCATGAAAACGATAAAAGAAGAATTGGGAGAGGAAGAATACAAATCTTTTATGGCTGCAAAAAAAGTAAAATCATTGATGGGAATACCGCAGGCAAGAATGCCTTTTGATGTTAGCATAGAATAGTTTTTCTCATCAAATAGCCGGTGAAGCACAATAACCCTTTCCGGTTCCCCGTCACTCCTTTAGCCGAGACCATTATAACAAATAAACTGGCCGTTTGCAATGCCCGGATTAACAGAAAACCAAATTAATAAAAGCTAGGAACAAACTCTTGTCAACAGCATTACACAAACCTCCCACAAAAAAATAAACTTCAAAAGGTGATAATGTGGTAATTTGAAAATAATTTCGAAACTGTACCAGCATTCTAATTTTCAAACCAGCACATTTTCAAATTCAGGTTATGGCTCTACAATATAATCAGTTTAAGGCGATGTGGGCGATAGGCAAAGCTACAATGCGAGCCATTTTTCGGAGCCCGCAGGCGGTATTTTTCAGTTTGTTTTTTCCGGTTGTGCTTATTGTAATTTTTGGTTCGTTGGGCGGCGGCGGCGGCATTTCACTCAATGTGGCATTTGACAACAATACCGATACCGCAAATGCGATTTACCAGGCAGTTGGACGGGTAAGCGTTTTTAATGTAGTGAAAACGGGACAGCCGGATGTTGAAGACAGATTGAAAAAAGGGAGAATCACCGCGATCATTAACATAAAAAAAATCAGCGATGTCAATGGCATGCCGCAATATGATATTCATTTAAAAACAACTTCTGCGGCGCAAAAAGATATGCCGGTACTCCAGACTATTTTGCGTGATATTATTTCCAATATCAGTGCGCGGACAAATCCTTCAAATTATAGTTACGCGACAATTTCGCAGGAACAAATTCCGGGGCGTATTTACCGGATGATCGATTTTTATTTGCCCGGTATGCTTGGTTTTTCTCTGATCGGCTCTGCGATATTCGGCGTTTCTTTCTTATTTTTTTCTTTGAGGGAAACGCTTGTCCTGAAAAGAATGTTCGCCTCACCGGTGAGTAAAGCGTATATCGTTTTGGGAGACGGACTTGGCAGAATTCTTTTTAATCTTACCACAGCCACCGTGCTCATATTATTTGGAAGATTTTTTTATCAGTTCACTTTATCTGAAGGTGTTGTCACTTTCCTCGAACTCATGTTTCTTAGCGTGATGGGATTGATTGTTTTTATGGGTTTTGGATATACTATTGCAAGTCTTGCAAAAAATCAAAATGTAATTCCCATTTATGCAAATCTGTTTATGTTCCCGCAATACTTTTTATCGGGCACTTTTTTTCCAAAAACAGCGATGCCTGATTCAATTCAATGGCTTATCAATATTCTTCCTTTGACTGCGCTCAACGATGCCATGCGCAAGGTTTCCTTCGAAGGTGCACATTTATTCGATTGCGGAAAACAACTCGCTATCCTCGCCATTTGGGGAATCGTTGTGTATGCCATTTCCATTAAGGTTTTTAAATGGGAGTGAGCAGTCAATAGTCAACGTCAATTTTTCAAAAAAGTATTCATGCGGTTTATAAAATTATTTTTCATCAGCATAATCGTACTGGGATTAATGCTCACTTCCTTATCGTTATTGTTTCCGCCGCATTTGCATATTGCGCGCAACATCTCCATTTCTTCGTCAATGGAAAAAATATATGCGGTAATTAGCGATCTGCATACATGGAACAAATGGAACAAGATGGTAACTGACTCCACTTTAAGCAATGTGGAAATTTCCGCCGACAGCCACAACGAGACTTCTGACCAGTTAGGTATTTTCTTACATAAAGATTCAATAGGCGGAATAGAAATTTTTTGGAAACAGCATGACGGAAAACAATTTAACGGCGGATTTAAATTGATGCAGCTGACCGCAGACTCCACCAGTATAACGGTTCAATGGTATTTCGATTTTACATTTAAATGGTATCCATGGGAAAAATTCAGCAGTTTGGTTTATGATAAGCAGTTCCAGCCGCTTATGGAAGTTTCTTTAAATAATCTTAAGCAACTGATTGAAAACAATCCTTAATTTTGACACTAAATTTTAAATTTGCGAATATGAAAAAGTTAATGTTTTTGATTCCTATGGTTGCATTGGCTATC
>DATGFZ010000563.1:0-4925 GCA_035308805.1 Puia sp.
AAATTACTTAATCTCAGAAAAGTTTTCTTGCAGGGAATAATCTTTCATATAGTCTGTGCGGGTGGTAGTCACACAGGTCGAATGAAAAAAAATCGGATTTTACTGCATTTTAAAACGGACTTGCCGATTTTTGAATAATCACGCGATTTTTATATAGCCTTGCCGATTTTTGTATAATCACGCCGATTTTTATATAGCCTTGCCGATATTTGCACAGGTCGAATGAAAAATCGGATTTTGCTACATTAAAACAGCCTTTGCCGATTTTTTGCCGATTTTAGTATAGCCTGCTATTTTTTGTGCCGATTTGTGCCGATTTTAACACAGGTTGAACAAAAAAAAAATCGGATTTTGTCACATTAAAACGGACTTGCCGATTTTTGTATAATCATGCCGATTTTTATATAGCCTTGCCGATTTTTGCCGATTTTAGTATAGCCTGACTTATTTGTGTCAATTTTTTAGTAAGTTCCGATATTTGCTTATTTTTAATAGCCGATTTTATATAAGATAGGTCTAATTATAATATAGCTTTGCTGACTTGATTTTTCATTAATTAATTTTAAAATTAATTAAAGTATAAAAAACCAAGGAGTTACTTGTATAGAAACTCTCACCTATCTGTATGGGGAAAATTCTCTCTATCTTGAACGGACATGAGGAACTCTCTCCCTAAGAATCTGCAGGTTGCCTTAATTAATAATAGTTAATATATATATCCTTTAAAATGTAACATCCTTAAAATTATGGGATTGTTTGTCAATCTCTTATCATGTGCCAAATGAAAAAAAAAATCGGATTTTGCTGATTTTTGTATAATCACGCCAATATTTATATAATCACGTATTTTAAAATAATCTTACGCCGATATTTCCATATAAACTTATCAGTTTATAAAAATACTTAATAAATTTTAAATCAGTGTTTCAAAATTTTAAAAAGCTTGTTAATTTTTTTTAATATGAAATTTTTTTATTCAAAGGAATGACAGCCATATATTTTTTCGTCTCAATACTAAAATCACATTTAATGAACCTTCCTAAAATATTATGTACCGGTATTATACTATCTCTGGCCATAGCATAAAACTCGTTAGTCCATAATTCCATATTACAAGATTCTATATCGCTATCTACTTGACAGTAATATCTTATTTCATGATCTTGAACCGGTCTATACCATTTTACTAGTGCTAATGAGTGAGTTAATGGATGTGGATTATTATTCAGATAAATGGTATGCTCGAAAAAGAATTGGACCTGACCAGGGTATATATCAATTGTTCCATCATCTTGCAAAAATCGCGCTAAAATATATGATGACTTTTCATGACGGGATGCCTGGATGGAACCATATACATCTGATCCAATTCTTAACCTGCCATATTGTCTGATTTTACAATTTACTACAACATTATTGGTCAAACCGGTTATTGAATAAATAGAAATGAAAGAATCATTATAGAGACTTTCATAGAATTCTACCAGGAGGTCCAATATATGCTTTGGGAGATTGGTTTCTTGACACGGTTTCATTAATGATCCGGGAAAACATTCTGTTCCATAGGCCGAATCATCGTCAATGAGGGAAAGCCTTATAAAATCTTGAAATTCGTCACCTGTAAAGTCGTCGAGTGCAGCCAAGCTGCCAGCAGTTTTTCTGGGTTTTATTATGTCCAAGGAGGTGCACAGCAGATCATTATTGCAATTGGAAAGGAAATATTCAAGAATGGAATTTTCGACCATAATTCTTAATAGCTCAGGTTCAATACTACGCTTGCTATTTTTGTAAGAACCTGCATTTTTTAAAAATAGTTAGAATTAATCGATTTTATTACATTCAAATTAAAAAATTAATTCACATACCTAGAATCCCATTCATCCGCTCGAAGCTAAAACACCAGAATGATGATAAAGGGCCGTAATCTAATGCGCATTCACATATATGTAGACAGAGATGGAGATTGGGGTTTATCTTATCTTCCCCATATTTTCTTTCAATTAATTTGTTCATCTCGAGCAGTCTTGTGAATGCTTCATTTAGTTCATTTTTTTTTAATTCTCGGCTTGTTAGAATCTTACAGGCACGTACGAAATACGCGAGAATTGTTCGATCGACCTTACCCAGAAAGTCCCACGTGACAGGTATCGCAAAAATGAGTATGAAAGTCTTCCACATATCAGCCGTAAAGTTTGAAAACCCTTCCCCGGTGGCTATCCTGACAGGGCGGCGTCCAATATCACTCGTAAGCTTTATCATGTCAGCTCGTTTCTGCATTGTTTTGAGCTTTGTGCTATCTAAGACACCTTCACCGATCCATAGCTTTGTCACTATCCATTTAGCGACTCCGAGGAAGAGGCAGTGCATTGGGTCAACCACACAAGAGCGCACAGGATTAAAATAAGCCAACCTATACATCTCCGACCAACGAACATAATGTTGGGAAACATGGGATTTTCGCGATTCTTCGGTTGGGCATTTTTTCCATTCACTTGCCTTTTCTCTTATTATATTTATATCTCGTTCGATGAACCAATCGTCAAAATCTTCAAATCCTCCAAAGTTTGGTTGATTATTTACAAAAATGGCTGATTTAAGACATCGGTAACATGCGATCCTAGCGGAGATAAAGCCACATAATTTTCGGGAAGCAGGAACGTCACAGGAACACCCAATTATTGCACCACGAACAAAACGACCATTGCTGTGCTCGTACGTTTTTATAAAATAGCCATCCCACAACCAATTTAGCTGATTAACAATCGGATACAAATAGTTGTTGATTTCGTGCTTGCTTGGCTCTTTTGGACCAGGTAATACCGCTAGCGTGAGAATGTTGTGAGGCTTAAAACGTTCGCTACGCGGCAAATTGCAAATAACGGCGTAGATTACACCAACGGAATATGGTGAGTTTATGAAAGGCTGAAACCAGTCCATGTTCAGCATTAATCCGATATGAGTATCGGCATATTCTTTAGTGAAAAAAGGTTTTCTATTTTCATCTTCGAAACTTTCCCAAATCTTTCCATCGTATATGTCAAATAAGTCATCAGTATCGTTTCTTCTTTCAGACCATTTTCTACATGCAGCCTCAAAATTTTTTCGACCAAAAAAGAGAGTTAGTTGTTGTTTAATACTGACTAATGGAAATATCATTATTGGACGGAAAATTTGATTATTGCTATTACTATCTATTCCTTTGACTAGAGGGTTATTGCATTTTTGTCGAAATCGTTCTTGGTTGTGGTTCGGGTAGTTTATAAAGCTGCAGGTTTGTATTTCAGTTTTTGATATTTCATTCATGCCATACAATTTATGGCATTTATTACAAGCGGCATATTTAAAAATATACTTTGATACGCCCAATGTTTTTTTGGCCATATAAAGGGAGGAAGGAAAAGATAAAAATTTATTCCTATCTATCGTTAAAAGGAAAAATCTTAAAAATTTGAACAACGAATCTATTGCAACATCGGCAAGTTTATAACGTCGTTGATACCGTAAAATCCACAAAATAACCCAGATATAATTATCATCAATTTCGATATTGGGAAGACTTGATTCCTCATCTTCGAAACCCGTTGATGCAAAATTGACTTCGTTATCATCTTCAAAATCTTCATCAGCATCATTATCTTCGTCATTATCTTCGTCATTATCTTCGTCATTATCTTCATCGTTATCTTTGTCGTTATCTTCGTCGTCGTCTTCAAAATCTTCGTCATCTTCAAAACTTTCAGAATCTCCATTCCCGCCATCATTATCTTCATAACTACTTTGATTATCATTCTCATTTCTTTCGTTATTCGGTAATGGATTCCCAAGAACATATTTTTCCGATTCATGTATCGGTATCTTCTTTGTTAAAAAGGAGTAGTTTCCCTCGGGTGATTGGCCAGTACTATTGGACAATGGAACATTAATTACAGGTAACGGGTCGCACTCCATTAAATTAATCCCAGCTTCTTCAGCTTCTTGATAATTACTGCTTCTACCATATTTTAACTCATGAGCTTTTTTTGTTCTTGGGTCCACCAACTTGCCATTACATTGTTTACAATAGCAATATACTTTAGTTCTGGTTCTTGTAGTTAGGTTGGAATTGGCGAGGTTAGACATTCTGGTTTTCTTTTCTTAAACTGAACTGAGTTTTTTTTTTAAAAAAAAAAGGAAAAAAGAATTCTTTTTAGCAACTTTGTCCGATTCTTGGATCCATTTTTGTCAAACTACTGCTATTTTTATCAATAGCACATGCTTTTTTATCAATAGCACATGCTTTTTTATCATCAAATCAATATTAGATATCCGATGTCAATCCACACTCCACAGTAGCTTGTTCTTGTTTTGTACGATGGGTAAACCGTCCTTTAAGTCCAGCAAATCATCGCGAATTCGAAAAAAGAGCAGAAAAATCCGTTTAACTAAAACGTTGAAAAATAAAGATGAAGAAGTAGCCGATCTTCAAATTCAAATGCAGGAATTTAAGAAATTAGTGTTCGACTCAGGAAAGAACATACTCAATGAAATAAAAAAAACCACACGAGAAAATGATAATTTGGCTAAGTGGTTAAATTTATACGATAGACAGTTGAAGGAAAGAGAAAAAGAAATTTATGATTTAAATGTATGATTATATTTTTCGCAGCAGCAACAACCTCAACCGCAACAACCTCAACTGCAATATCAACCGCATCATTTGCTTAAACCACAACCACAATCACCTGTATTTAGAAGCCTAGACGATTATTTTGCAGCAACATCATCCACAACAACAACAGCAACATCATCTGCAACAACATCATCCGCAACAACAACAGCAACATCATCTGCAACAACAACAGCAACATCATCTGCAACAACATCATCTGCAACATCATCTGCAACAACAACAGCAACAACAGCAACATTAACCACAACATCGACAT
>DATGFZ010000564.1:0-4629 GCA_035308805.1 Puia sp.
CGGCTGGGTGTTTTGATGGATGATGGGAAAGTCACTCCGGCTCAGGTTTCTATGGCAAAGCGCAATGGGTGCGAAGTTGCTGCCAATATTGCCCGCGATGCACGTCAAATTTTAGGCGGTATGGGTATCACCGGCGAATATTCTATTATGCGCCACATGATGAACATCGAAAGTGTAATAACGTATGAGGGAACCCACGATGTTCATCTGCTAATAACCGGAATGGATGTCACCGGGTTGAATGCATTTAAATAATAGGAAAATGCAGCAAGCTAACATTTTCAAATTTAAAATTTTCAAATTAGATGAAATTATTCCTGATCGGCTTTATGGGTTCGGGTAAAACACATTGGGGAAAATTGCTCAGCGAAAGTTTACAATTGCCTTTTTTTGATCTGGATACGGTCATTACAACGACTGAACAAAAAAACATTTCCCAAATATTTGCAGAGTTTGGTGAAGAATTTTTCCGCTATAAAGAAAAAGAGACACTTGAAGAAATTGTTAACGATCACGGAAAATTCATTCTCTCATGCGGGGGCGGAACCCCCTGTTTTTTCAATAATATTGATTTCATGAAAAATAATGGAAAAGTAATTTGGCTGAATACTTCCATAGATGTGTTAAGGGAGCGATTATTTAAAGAGCGATCAACAAGACCATTAATCAAAGCGATCGGAGATGCTGAACTGAAAAATTACATTATCCGGAAACTGGGAGATAGAAAAATGTACTACGAACAGGCAGACTTTATTGTCAATGAGGAAAACGCATCGTTGAAATCAATCATTGAACTATTGTCTTTTTCGTGAGATGTGTAACGCAAGGCTTAAAATATTCATGGTTCTCGTTTCACACCGCATGGTAAATACTACATAATGAATAAAAATTTTTTATGCATCGCGGCGATCTCTGGCTTCATCAGCGTCGCATTGGGCGCCTTCGCGGCTCACAAATTAAAAGATATTGTTACAGCAGATGCATTGAGTGTTTTTCAAACTGCGGTGCATTATCAATTCTATCACACATTTGCCTTATTCATCGTTGCAATCCTGTATGAGAGATTTCCAAACAAAATAATGAGATGGGGCGGCTATTGTTTTATTATTGGGATTATTTTATTTTCAGGATCCTTGTATGGACTGACTGCTTTACGCATCAATGACATAACAGGTTTTGATAAGATCGGCATCATTACTCCATTCGGCGGAACTTTTTTAATTGCCGGGTGGTTGTTGATTTTTTTAGGGGTGACCAAAAAGCCGTGAATGGTGAAAAGATGATTTTTGAACTGCCAGTTGAAAATTAGGATATTCAGCCCTGATCCTTTGAGAGCTGGTCAGGTTATGTTCTTTTAGCATTGTTGGCATGGCCCTTGAAATAACGCCGGAGAATATACCAAGCTGATGGGCAAACAGATATAGCATGCGTGAAATTGAAATTTTCGCCCCTCGCTGGACATTAGTCCTTCATTCCCCAACCATGCTCAATAAAATGGTCAGTCGGGAGCAAAAAAAGTCACGCCGAAGCGTGACTTATATTTTTCATCAGTTAGCCGAGTAAATTTATTCAAACTTCAGGTCCAACCCCAGACCCCTCAATTCGTGTACCAACACGTTGAAAGATTCTGGAACGCCTGCACGCGGAATGTTATCGCCTTTCACAATGGCTTCGTAAGTTTTTGCACGACCAATAATATCATCAGATTTCAACGTCAGCAATTCCTGCAATATGTTTGATGCACCATAAGCCTCGAGAGCCCACACTTCCATTTCGCCAAAGCGTTGGCCACCAAACTGCGCCTTACCACCAAGCGGTTGCTGCGTAATTAAACTGTATGGCCCGATACTTCTAGCATGCATTTTGTCGTCTACCATGTGGTGCAACTTGATGATGTAGATGATACCTACCGTAGCTTTCTGGTCGAAGCGTTCTCCGGTTTCTCCGTCATATAAATAAGTATGACCAAAACTTGGCAATCCTGCTTTTTGAATTTGTTCGGCGATCTCTTCTACAGAAGCTCCATCAAAAATCGGCGTTGCAAATTTCAACCCTAATTTTTCACCAGCCCAGCCCAGAACCGTTTCGTAAATCTGCCCAAGGTTCATGCGTGAAGGTACGCCAAGCGGGTTCAGGACAACATCTACAGGGGTTCCGTCTTCGAGAAAAGGCATATCCTCTGCCCGAACAATTTTTGCAACTATACCTTTATTGCCATGGCGCCCAGCCATCTTATCTCCCACTTTCAGCTTACGCTTAACGGCGAGGTAAACTTTAGCAAGTTTTAACACTCCTGCAGGCAACTCATCACCAATGGAAATATTGAATTTTTCTCTCTTGTATCTTCCCAACTCTTCATTATATTTTATGCTATAATTGTGCAACAAAATATTAATCAGGTCATCCGGTTTTGCATCTCCGGTCCAACCAAGCGGATTTACATTGAGGTAATCAATTCCGCCTAAATTTTTTGCAGTAAATTTAGCGCCTTTGCCGATCAGGACTTCACCGAAATTGTTGTTAACCCCCGCAGAAGTGTGATCTTTCAGCAACACCTGCAATTTGCTTAACAATACTTCCAATAAGTCTGCAACATTTTTCTCGTGAACTTTTTCAATTTTATCTAGGACTGTTTTTTCGCGAACTTTTGCATTCTTATCTTTCTTCGCGCGCTGGAATAATTTTTTATTAATCACAACACCTTCTGTTCCGCTAGGCGCTTTTAATGAGGCGTCTTTTGCATCTCCTGCTTTATCACCGAATATCGCACGCAATAATTTTTCTTCAGGAGTAGGATCGCTTTCTCCCTTTGGTGTGATTTTCCCAATTAAGATATCCCCTTCCTTGATTTGTGCGCCGATGCGAATGATCCCATTCTCATCAAGGTCTTTGGTTGCCTCTTCAGAAACGTTCGGAATGTCGGGGGTCAATTCTTCTTCGCCTAATTTTGTATCGCGAACTTCCAATTCATATTCAGATATATGAACCGAAGTGAACAAATCTTCACGCACGACTTTTTCACTGATCACAATGGCATCTTCAAAGTTGTAGCCTTTCCACGGCATGAATGCCACTTTAAGATTACGTCCCAGGGCCATTTCACCTGCCTGCACTGCATAACCTTCAGTGAGGAAATCTCCTTCCTTGACATGCTGTCCTTTTTTTACAGCAGGTTTGAGATTGATGCAGGTTTCCTGGTTTGTTTTTATGAATTTAGTGAGCCTGTAAATTTTGAGATCTTCTTCAAAGCTTACTAATTTTTGTGTTTCGTTTCTATCGTACCGAACATGAATTTCATTTGCATCAACAAACTCGATCACGCCCTCACCTTCAGAGTGAATCTGAATGCGCGCATCACGCGCAGCTTTTGCTTCAAGACCTGTCCCGACGATCGGCATTTCAGGACGAATCAATGGAACCGCCTGGCGTTGCATGTTTGATCCCATCAGTGCACGATTTGCATCATCGTGTTCAAGGAATGGAATTAGTGAAGCGCTCAGACCAACGATCTGGTTTGGCGCAACGTCCATAAATTCCACTTCGTTTTTATCAAGAATCGGAAAATCTCCTGTCTGCCGGGAAACGATTTTTTCTTCTTTGAAATTTCCTTTTTCATCAAGCGGAACATTCGCCTGCGCGATCTTTGCAATATCTTCCTCTTCCGCGCTGAGATACGTCAATTTTTTTAAATCCACTTTCCCATCATGCACTTTATGATAGGGTGTTTCGATAAAACCCATTTCATTGATCTTTGCATGAACGCAAAGTGTAGAAATCAATCCGATATTCGGACCTTCCGGAGTTTCGATCGTACACAAACGGCCGTAGTGAGAATAGTGCACATCACGAACTTCGAAACCTGCTCGCTCACGGCTTAAACCGCCGGGGCCAAGGGCAGAAATACGGCGCTTATGCGTGATCTCGCTCAATGGATTGGTCTGATCGAGAAATTGTGATAACTGAGAGGTTCCGAAGAATGAATTGATAACAGAAGATAATGTTCTCGCGTTGATCAGGTCAACAGGTGTGAATACTTCATTATCGCGAACATTCATTCTTTCACGAATCGTCCTTGCCATACGCGCTAGACCAACACCAAACTGCGCATACAATTGTTCGCCAACAGTACGCACACGACGATTGCTCAGATGATCGATGTCATCAATTTCCGCCTTCGCATTAGTTAAACGAACCAGGTATTTTATGATCTCGATGATGTCTTCTTTCGTCAAGGTCTTTTGTTCGAGTGGCTGGTGCAATCCCAATTTGCGATTGATTTTGTAGCGACCAACTTCTCCGAGATCGTATCTCTTATCGCTGAAGAATAATTTGTCAATGATCCCTCTAGCTGTTTCGTTATCGGGTGCATCTGCTCCGCGTAACTGCCGGTAAATATGCTGAACAGCCTCCAACTCTGAGTTAGAAGTATCTTTATTAAGCGTGTTGTAAATAATTGCATAATCACCACCAACATCTTCACGCTGGATGAAAATGCTTTTAATATCCATTTCAACTACCATAGCTATTGCGGCTTCGTCTAAAATGGTATCGCGCTCAAGTACGATCTCATTTCGTTCAATAGAAACCACTTCACCGGTATCTTCATCAACAAAATCTTCAACCCAGGTT
>DATGFZ010000565.1:0-4559 GCA_035308805.1 Puia sp.
CATTTCCCAGGCCGGAGTTGTATTTATGCCAAGATTATGAAATTCACTTATTGAGATCAATGCAGCGCAAGCGCCGCCCATCCCGTTAAAAAGGCTTACCATTTCCGGCATTGCGGTCATCTTTACTTTTTTTGCCGCGAGCGTGCCGACAACACCTCCAACCAAAATACCACTGAAAATCCAGCCATAGTTATGCAGGTTTTCTCCGTTGTCTTCATACAAAAAGATGGTTCCGATAATGGCAATCGTCATGCCTGTTGCAGCAATAAGATTTCCGCGCCGCGCGGTAGCAGGATTAGATAACATTTTCAGACCGAGGATGAACGTGACTGAAGCAATCAAATAACAAACAGTAAGTAAACTAATTCCCATTATTTATTTTTATTTCACGCAAAGGCGCAACCACAGTAAAATCAATTTGAGCAATCGGCCGGGATTCACCATTATTTTTTCTTTTTAAACATTTCCAGCATCCTGTCCGTAACCACAAAACCTCCGACAACATTTAAGGTACCGAGCACCACTGCCAAAAAACCCAATGCCAACGCGAGATAATTATCACTCTCCGCTTTGCCCATTACGATGATCGCGCCGATGATGACAACACCATGAATCGCATTGGCGCCGCTCATCAAGGGCGTGTGCAACACACTTGGAACCCGACCAATCACTTCGATTCCTAAAAAAATCATCAGGATGACGATGTAGATCATTTGCTGATGCAAAGAAACCCAGTCTAGCATATTTTCCATAATTTGTTAATATAATCGGAAAGACGGAAAATCCGTCAATCCAAAGACAATAAGACACCAAAGAAGCACCGTGCAAGGTCTTACCACCGGTAGAACGAATCGGATCAATGTTTTGCTGCCCGTTGGAATAAGACAAAAATTTAAACTATACGCCCTTCACTCGCTCATTTGTCACTTCGCCCTCATGTGTGATGCATGCACCCTTTACCAGATCGTCTTCAAAATTCATATGCAATTTTCCTTCTTTGTCAATGATCAATTGTAAAAAATTCAGCACATTCTTTCCGTACATCTTACTCGCATCATAAGGCATTTGGGCGGCTAATGCAGAATTCCCGATAATGCTGACTCCATGATAATTGACGGTTTCGTTATTCTTTGTCAACTCGGTATTGCCGCCTGTTGCTGCAGCGAGATCAACAATGAGCGAACCTTTTTTCATTGGATTTACCATTTCTGTGGTGATCAGCACTGGTGCCTTTTTCCCCGGAATTTGCGCAGTGGTAATTACTACATCAGCTTTGGCAATACTCTCCGCAATTTTTGCTTTTTGCTTTTGTAAAAAATCTTCTGTTTGTTCAACCGCATATCCACCTGCTTTTGATGCATCTGCCGCGCCTTCCACTTCAATAAATTTTGCACCCAGACTCATTACCTCTTCTTTAACAGCCGGGCGTGTATCAAAAACTTCGACGACCGCGCCGAGTCTGCGCGCAGTTGCAATTGCCTGCAGGCCGGCAACGCCTGCGCCAAGAATCAGAACCTTTGCAGGCGGGATACTTCCGGCCGCGGTCATCAACATGGGAAAATAACGTGGATACATAACCGAAGCAAGGAGCACGGCCTTGTAACCGGCAATATTTGCCTGCGAACTCAGTACATCCATACTTTGTGCGCGTGTGGTGCGGGGTAACATATCCAAACTGAAAATGGTTAAATTTTGTCTTGCCCAATCGCGCATCAGCGAGGCGTTGAACAAGGGCTGGTAAACGCCGATAAAAATGGTTGACCTTCCATTTACCGGAATTTGAGGATTGTTGATTGATAAAATGATATCGGCTGATGCTGCGATCTCCTGATCCGACCTGATTGCTGCGCCAACCCTTATATAATCATCATCGTTAGTAAAAGCTTTTACACCGGCTGACGATTCCACCCATACTTCCACGCGTTTTTTTAGTAAAGCTGCTGCGCCTTCTGCCAATAATGAAACTCTTGATTCAAATGCTGGTTCCTTGAGTACGCCAACGATCATATTTATTAGTGCTTGTAAAAGTTAAGATACACAAAATTCCGAATGACAGATATTATTTTGAAAATAAAGATTTTTGGTTAACATAATCCAATTTTAAAAACGAATTATGAAATGTTGCTTTGTTTTAAAATCACTTTTGAAAAATACAATTCCCAGAAAGAAAAGATCGACGGTTAGCATTACCCTTTCATCATTTTTTATTTTCTCCCAGGTTTCTTCCATTTCGTCGCTCCAGTGAATATCGTCGAAAATCAGCAGGGAATTTTCAGCGGTGTGTTGAATGAGAGCATTAAAATAATCCAATGTCGGTTGTTTACGGTGATTTCCGTCGATAAAAGTAAGATCAACAGTGGCATGTTTCCCGAGAACAGTTGGAAGAATATCATCAAAATTGCCGGTCATTAATTCGATATTTGATAGACCAAGCGCGGAGAAATTTTTTTTGGCGATCCCCGCAATTGCAGGCGAACCTTCAATGGTAATCAATTGGGAATGGGGAAGCGCCGATGCCAGGTAAGCGGAAGATAATCCGGCTGATGTTCCCAATTCAACCATTGTTTTTGGCTGGTAATAATTTGCTATTCTGAATAATAAGCGACCGAACTTCTCGGATTTCGAGGCAGATCTTATTATCGCTGAAACCGGTCTTTTACCGGTCTTTGAAAAAGAAGAACCCGCACCCAAATCTTCCTCTTCAATTAGTTCCTCGTTTTTCAATAATTGACTCCGAATATCCTCAATTTGCAGGTACGCATAAAAATTCCTTTTATCATTTAGCACATTGCTGACAAAATCAAATACAAACGGAGAATGAATCCCGTGCCCTTTGCCATTTGAAGCGGCGAAATAATAACGAATAAATTTCTGGATTACCTCGAAACGGGAATACATGTTTTGCAATTAAAATAAAAATGTCTTGCAGCTTAAGCAGTGTTACCGGGAATAATCCGGGTTTTTTCTGAGAAATCCTAACGCCTCAACCACACCTGAAAACTATATGCATACTGATGCCTATCATCAGCCTGAAAATCCTTATTTGATGCCAATTTCCATTCTTGTTCATTTATGGCTGGAAAAAACGCGTCGCCTTCGACAACAATGTGGACCCTCGTCATGTAAATTTTATTCGCAGTTGAAATTGATTCTGCATAAACTTTTCCTCCTCCAATAATAAAGACTTCATGGCAATCGGTTTGACCGGCGAAATCAATTGCTTCCTTAATCGAAGAGGCCACCTGCGCTTTTTCATTTTCAGGTTTCCAATCTTTTTGATGGGTTATGACAATATTCGATCTTCCGGGAAGCGGTTCATTTTTTAATGATTCATATGTTTTTCTGCCCATGATCACCGGCATCCCCCAGGTGGTATTCTTAAAAAATCTGGAATCGTTCGGCAGTCGCCAGAGCAACTGATTGTTTTTCCCAATCACATTATTTTCTGATGCGGCGACGATGAGAGAGATGATCATACTCCAGGCCCTGAAAGGGAATTTAAATTTAAATTTATTATCAGTTTGAAGTTGCCATGTATTCATTGGAATTTTCATCCCATATTGCCCTTTGGCCACCAGGGTCTTACACCGCCACGACCGCTTTAATTGCCGGGTGAGTTTGATAATTTTCCAGCATAAAATCTTCAAATTCAAAATCAAAGATATTTTTGACCGATGGATTTATTTTCATGGTCGGCAATGAAAAAGGTGTTCTCGTCAATTGCAATTTGGCCTGCTCAATGTGATTGTTGTATAAATGCGCATCGCCGAATGTATGTACAAATTCCCCAAGCGCTAAATGGCAAACCTGCGCGATCATGATCGTGAGCAACGCGTATGATGTAATATTAAAAGGTACCCCCAAAAAAACATCCGCGCTTCGCTGATATAGCTGACAACTTAATTTTCCATCATAAACATAAAATTGAAATAATGTGTGGCACGGCATCAATGCCATCTTTGGCAGATCTGCAACATTCCAGGCGCTTACAATTAATCGACGGCTGTCGGGCGTTTTTTTTATTTGCTCGATTACTTGCGAGATCTGGTCAATCACAGCTCCATCCGCACCTTGCCAACTGCGCCATTGTTTTCCATAAACCGGCCCCAGCTCGCCATTTTCATCGGCCCATTCATTCCAAATACTTACGCCGTGTTCATTCAAATATTTAATATTGGTGTCGCCCTTTAAAAACCATAAAAGCTCGTAGACAATGCTTTTCAAATGCAGCTTTTTTGTCGTCACCATGGGAAAACCTTTTTGCAGATCAAAACGCATCTGACTTCCAAAACAACTCAAGGTTCCCGTTCCGGTTCGGTCGGTTTTTGAAACACCATCTAGCAAAATATGCTGAAGCAAATTGAGATATTGTTGCATGAACGCAAGGTAAGATTCTATTTGAACATGGGAGTCATGACCAGTGAATTGTGGGCAACCTGTTGATTAAATTTGAGTGAAGCAACATGGTAATGATCTATATTTTAAGTAAACGGCGCTTATTTTTTCGGCAATATCACAGATCTCATCAGGTCCATGGCCAATGATAAGATCGGTCACTA
>DATGFZ010000566.1:0-6148 GCA_035308805.1 Puia sp.
AATCTTATTGCATGCTTCCAATTTCAGAAAGCTTAAACGCGTCGACGACATTGTCCGCATATTTGCGGAGGTAAGAAAAAAAATCCCCAGCAAATTGTTATTGGTAGGCGACGGCCCTGATCGCTCGGCTGCTGAAGATCTTTGTCGTGAATTGAATTTATCTGAGGATGTTCGTTTTGTAGGCAAGCAGGAACAAATGGAAGAAATTATTGCTGTAGCAGACTTGTTTTTACTTCCATCCGAATACGAAAGCTTTGGATTGGCTGCCCTGGAAGCAATGGCTGCAGGGGTTCCGGTAATTTCAACCGACGTTGGCGGTTTGCCTGAAATAAATGTTGATGGCATAACCGGTTTTTTGAGTCATGTAGGCGATATCGAAAATATGAGCAGAAACGCGATCACCATATTAGAAAGTGATGCAACGTTGCAGAAATTTAAAGCCAGCGCGGCTGTTCATGCGAAGCTATTTGATATTCACCGGATAGTCCCCCAGTATGAGGCTTTGTATAACAGGTTTTGTAAGTGTTTGTGAGCAACAGATCGTTCATGACCGATGGTTACCAGAGTATCCCGAAGATTTAACCGGAAATAATTTAGCGTTGATTATCTCCTTCTTAACCACAATTCGGGGTTTACATTCTTATTTTCATTCATTAAAATAAAATTTATTTCCCCGTTGCCGTCTTCATTTTCACCAGCGCGGCCCAATAGCTGCCCGGTTTTCACTTTCTCTCCCTTGGCAACACTTACGGCAGATAAATTGCTGTAAGCAGTAAAATATTTTCCGTGCCGCACAAAAACGGCCATGGCGCCTTCTATATTAAATACAGAGGAAACTTCTCCATCAAAAATGGCATGGACCGGGGCGCCAACCTGTGTTCCGATAGTGATGCCATGATTGTCTTCCTTGATATTATTTAATCCTTCAACATTATTGATCCCAAAAGGAATCGTGATGTGCCCTGTTTCAACCGGCCATGGCAATCTTCCTTTATTCTTTTCAAAATCTGCAGAAACAATTATTCCTTCAGGGGTTGATTCAAAAACACTTTTTGGTTTTGCAGCGGTGGTCGTTTTCGGACTTGTATTTGTGTTGTCACTGTTTTCTTTTGCCGCGTTATTTTTTATAGCAGCTGTTGCAGCCGCATCTTTTCTTTTCTGTTCAGCAACGTCTCTTTCCCGTGCCAGTTTTATTTCCCGGTTAATGGCTGCACGCAAAGCAGATTGTAATTTATCATCCTGTCTTTTGCGATCAGCCATTTCTTTTTTTAACTCTTTCTCATGCGATTTTAATTTACTGATAAACTGATCTTTTTCCTTTTTCTCATCTTCAAGCACTGTTCTTTCTTTATTTTGTTTTTGTAATGCCACATCTTTTTGTTCACGCTTGACTTTTAATCCTGAGATTTTATCTTGTAACAGTATTTGGGTTTTGCGAATATTTTCAGCGCGCTCTTCACGGTAGGATCTGTATGTTTTTAAATATTCAACACGCTTTACGGCATCATTGAAACTGGTTGACGCAAAAATGAAATTCAAAAAATCGTAGCTGCTCCGGTTTTTGTATGCATATACCACGCTCTCTTCATATTGTTTTTTTAAGGTATCCAGTTCTTTTCGCAGACTAAAAATTTCTTTCAGCGACTGGCTCATATCCGACTGTATATAGTTTATCTGCTGATTCGTATTTTGAATGGCCGCTTCGCGCAACCGTAATTTTCTTTGCAACAAGGCGAGTTGTCCCAATGTTTCCTTGCGGTTTCTTTTTGTTTCATCAAGAGATCTTTTTACATCTTCTATTTCCTGCTGAATGGCTGCGTGTTCCTTTTCAAGTTCGCTTTTGCTGGGTTGTTGCGAAAAAGATCGTAAAGACCAAAACAAAAATGCTGTGGTGATCGTAGCTATTTTGAACAAAAGAATTCTTGGGCGCATAGTGATCGGGGTTAGTTTCTTCAATATTTTTTATAACGATTATTTTCGCTTATAATTTTTTGGAACTTTAAATGAAATAGATAATGGCCTGTTAAAATTATATTCTTTAAAGTTAAGCTGTATATCCACGCTGGCTTTTTCGGTGACGGAGACCTGGCGGTACATCGAGAAAAAAGTAGAATCCAATGGTGCATAATCGCTATAGGTAATTTCGCAGGTGCGTGCCCGTGTTACATCCACATCATCCAGCTTGCTGTGCTGAACCGTATAATTGTCTTTATTAACCATCAGGTAATTTTTAAAAGGATTTCCCACACTCATCAAAACCAAATGTGTCGGTTCTTTTTTATAATAGACAATATTGCTGTCAAGATAAACGGGATTCCCGATAAGGAGATCCTGCAGGGTTTTAAAACTTAAAGGAATATGAATGACATCCTGGAGATAGCTTGCGGATCTGATCTGATACGTTTTATTCAGACGATTAATCAACTTTACGCTGTCGGGCGTAACCAATAACCGGAATGCTTCATAGTCAACTATCGTTGCGCTGACACGAACCCAGATGAGGCTGTCTTTTATCATCAGTAAATAGGCGGTGAAATCGTTATCCTTCCCGTCACTGGCCTGGTAATGAACCTTTATTTTTGCAGAAAATGTTCTGAAATCAATCCGGTTACGTTGAATTTTTTGATATGCATTACGCATGAATCTTATTGAATCGGCCTTAGGATCTG
The DNA here is from genome assembly GCA_035308805.1 of Puia sp. Classification (GTDB taxonomy): domain Bacteria; phylum Bacteroidota; class Bacteroidia; order Chitinophagales; family Chitinophagaceae; genus Puia. The sequence continues at coordinate 2,670 of DATGFZ010000566.1, forward strand.
CTGAAACAACCGGGGCAAGCTGCACCGTGTCTAAGTGGGGAGGGGCAGTAATTATTTTCTGGATTTTTTTTGTTGACCTGCAGCCTGCGAGCACTGATAAAACCAGAAAGGCAATGAAGTAGAAATTTTTTTTCATGATTCTTATGATTTACCGCTATGCCCAAATCCACCATCGTTGCGTTCAGTGACACTCATTTTTTGTGCAGTTCTCCATTTCACTTTTTCGATCCTGCTCACAATCATTTTCGCCACGCGGTCTGCGCGTGCAATATAGTGCTCTTCATGGGAGAGATTTATCAAAATAACGTTTATTTCACCCCTGAAATCCGAATCAATGGTGCCGGGAGAATTCAAACAGCTAATTCCGCTTCTAATTGCCAGCCCGCTTCGCGGACGAATCCGGGCTTGGTAATCAGGCGGCAACTCAATAAACAAGCCGGTGGGAATCAGAATTCTTTCAAAAGGTTTAATGGATATTTTTTTAGCCTGGTTAGCGCTTATGTCTATGCCCGCCGAGCCTTCCGTAACGTACTCCGGCAAAGGATTATCCGATTTTTTAAGAATCTTCACTTGCAAATTCGCCATGCGCAAATTTAGGAAATACGAATCAGGAAATGCGGATTACGTTTTCTTATTAATGGAAAAGGGAAACCAACAACTGAACCTCACCTTTTCCTGCCCCGGCTGTTACCTATGGTCTTTTCGCCGACCGGGACTCCACTAACGCCGATGCATAGGCAACAATTCCTTCACCTCTTCCGACAAATCCCATGTGTTCGGTTGTGGTCGCTTTAATGGAAATATCATCCACAGAGACTTCGAGAATGGAAGCGATTATTCTGCGCATTTCCTTGGTGTAAGGGCTGATCTTTGGTTCCTGCAGACAAACGGTCGAATCAATGTTAACGATGCGATAATTTTTATTCCTGACCAGTGCAAAGGTTTTTTCCAGCAGTATTTTACTGTCTATGTCCTTGCAGGCGGCATCGGTGTCGGGAAAATGAATCCCAATATCACCCAAATTCAGTGCACCAAGCAATGCGTCGCAGATCGCATGCAATAAAACATCTGCGTCGCTGTGACCGACGGCGCCTTTATGAAAAGGAATTTCTACACCGCCCAACCAAAACTTGCGGCCCTCCTCCAGTTGATGAAAATCCATTCCATTGCCAATTCTAAAAGACATAATGTTTGATTAAAAAAGAAAACGTCCTGCAGGTCTTACAGGACGTTTCAAAATTATTTTATTTTAAGAAGACTGTCAATTATTGATTGGTAGTGGCAGGCGTAGTGGTTGTTGTTCCGCTGCTGCTGTTGTTATCCAAGTCAAATACCAGCCCAAAACGAATCGTATTTGATAGCGGATTTCTGGTAACCCCGTTGCCGGATGGCACCAGGTAAGAAAAATTCAACCCGATGACATTATATTTTAATCCTACACCGGCAGTAAAATATTTCCGATCACCCTGGTTGGGGTTTTCATAAAAATATCCCACGCGAACAAAAAATTGATCCTGGTAAGAGTATTCGGCTCCCAGCGAAACATCAATCAATTGCAGCTGATTGGGTCCGGAAAACGAATTGAACCAACTGCTCACAACGGTTTTGTCTCTGTATGTAACCAGATTGGCATTATTGGTCGTGTCATTATTGGTCGGGGCTGGCGGCGCAGGTACCAATAATTTGTGCAAGTCAACACCGAACATGATTTTATTCTGCTCATCAAATACTGCCGTATAGGCAGTACCCAGGTTAAGCGATGCAGGGATATAGTCCTTTTCCGTAGCGTCGTTGGTATAGCCGATCTTATTTCCAAGATTGGTTACCGTGGCTCCGAAAGCCCAGCCCTGTCCGGCCTCATTTTGGAGATTGTAATAAAAGGAGATGTCTCCGGCTACTGAATTACCGGGTTTGTAAGTTTGTCCGTTGGAAGCATATCCCGCAGCGAGATTTGAATGGATATAACGCAAAGCCAAAGCCACGGACAGCCGGTCAGACAATTTGCGTGAATATCCAAAATCGGCTCCATATTCTCTCGGTTGTCCCTGTCCAAGCGTATTGCCGCTGTAATCGGTAAATTGTATATTACCCAGGCTGAAGTATCTGATTGATGCAGAAATTGCCTCATTGGCATCCAGTTTATAAAAACCGGCAGCGGATAATAAATACACATCATTCAAACCCAGATCTTTTAACCAGGGAGTATAGGTAAGACCAATGCCATAATCATGTTTTGAAAATGGCGTTTTTGCCAGGTTATAAAACGATGAGTTTGCATCAGGAGAAGTTGCCACGCCTAAATCGCCCATTCCGCCGGCCCTCGCATCGGGAGATATTCTTAAAAAAGGAACTGCGGTGGTTACAATGCCGTTAGCAAGATATTGCGCATGTAAAAAATTAAAACTAAGTGCGAAAAGAGCAAAAGCAGCTAATCTAAAGGTCAATCGTTTCATGTTTTCTGATTTGTCTTATTTTGATTTCAAGATTACCGGAAAAAAACCGAGCTCATGTTCCGGTATATGGTTACTTTAAATTTCAGAGTAAAATTTTACCATTCAGTAGTATGTTTATTAGCAAACCTTTATAATTAACTTTACTTCAACGGTTTCCGATTTGCTTTATTGTGTATGGAAAGTTATATCTTTTTGGAATAATCATATGCAATAAAGTATCATGCCAATTAAATTATGTCAAATAATGACCCTTCCCGTTTATGCAGGTCGCACAACTGCGGTTTTCGCTTTCCCGGATTAAAAGCCCGGGGGTTTATATCAAGCTGAAAAATTGTCATTTTTTTGGCTTAACAGTTACATATTTCACCCTATTTTACCCGAAAAACTACCTATATTGGACCATTCAAAAATCTTACATAAATCAACCTTTAAGGTACAATAATTGCAAACCAATAACGTTTATTGAGTTCACATCATGCTAAATATTTTTGAAATGAATTGGAAAAACCTAACTCTGTTCGGAAGCATAGCGGTGCTGGTCGCATCTTGCAGCAAAAAGCCGGAACAATCCACGGTAACAGGCTGGAACTATAATGACAAAAACATGGGTGGCTACCAGGTTTCACTGGAAAAAGAGCAACGTACAGGACCCGGTCTTGTGTTTGTTCAGGGTGGTACCTTTACCATGGGGGCAACAGAAGAAGACGTGATGAGTGACTGGAACAACGTTCCAAGAAGAGTAACCGTAAATTCATTTTATATCGACAGAACTGAAGTGGCCAATGTCCACTACCGCGAATATCTTTATTGGATAAATAATGTTTTTGATGGTGATGAATTTAAAGCGGTTCGTGATCAGGCATTGCCCGACACCCTGGTTTGGCGAAGCGAACTGGCTTATAACGAGCCCATGGTTGAGTATTACTTCCGTCATCCCTCTTACAATTATTATCCTGTTGTTGGCGTAACCTGGAAACAGGCTCACGATTTTTGTTTATGGAGAAGCGACCGTGTTAATGAAAAGGC
>DATGFZ010000567.1:0-6292 GCA_035308805.1 Puia sp.
AAGCCGCAACGGCGCGGATAAACATCTCACCGTGACCAGTACACGAAATCCCGCAGGTCTTATTGTTGGCATAGGTTCCGCAGCCGATAATCGGGCTGTCACCGATGCGGCCGTACTTTTTATTTGTCATCCCGCCCGTGCTCGTCGCTGCGGCAATATTTCCTTTCCTGTCACAGGCGACAGCGCCCACCGTCCCGAATTTTTTATCTTTCATCAATTCCTCCAGCCGCTGGTGGGTATGATCCAGCGAGTAATTATCTGAATCCCGGATTGATTTCCACTGGTCGTACCTGAATTGTGAAAAGAAATATTCATCCGGCTCCAGTTTAATTCCTTGTTTGATGGCAAAATCATTCGCGCCCTTGCCACTCAAAAAGACATGGTTGCTGTTCTGCATCACTTCGGCCGCCAGCTCAATGGGGTTGCGCACATTGCGCACGCCCGCAACAGCACCGGCATTCAGCGTAGCGCCGTCCATGATCGCCGCATCCATTTCCTGCACCCCTTTTTTGGTGAATACGGCGCCGCGCCCGGCATTAAATAAAATATTGTCTTCTAAAATAACGATCGCCGCCTTGATGGCATTGATCGCTGAGCCTTCTTCTTCCAGCACGGCATAGCCTGCGTCCAGGGCAACCTGCAATCCCTCCGAGTAGGCGCGCTCCAGATCCGGTGTCATGTCCTGTTTTAGAATGGTTCCCGCGCCGCCATGTAATACCAAGGTGAACTTTGACATAAGATTAAAAGTAACTCAAAAGTAAAAAGTAAAAAACTATAAGCGAAGCATTTTTTAATGTTGCATTTTAATTATTTGTCCGGGCATCGTGCGACGGGCATTATTGCCATAACTCCGCAGCATCGTGATTGTCGCTGCCCGTAATATTAAGCAAAGCTTAACTTTGAGAAAATGAAAAATGATTTTTATTTTTTGATTTTTATGTTCTCATTGCCAAAACGCTTATCATGCGCATCTCAATGGTTAAACCAATACCCCTTTTAATTTTTTCTTTTTTTGTAACCCATATCTGCGGACAGAGAGTCTATGAGCACTACGATCAGCTTACAGACAGTTTACGCATCGGAAATAACAAGACGGACATCATTCCCTATTCTGAAAAAGGGTTTACGCTGATCATGCCCGACAAATCGGAACCCCTGCAGGGGATACTTATATCGCTTGAAGATGGAAAATATACCCTTAAGGATAAAACCGAAAAACAGCTTATTCATCCTGCTGCCAACCAAAAAGGTTTTGCCGTTTTGTATGTATCAACGGGAGTCCCGCTTGATCTGTATTTCAACAACGCTTCGCTACTGCAAGTGGACTATCTGTTAAAAAAAGTTTTTGCTGACTACGCACTCCCCAACAAGAATATCTTCTTCTTCGGTTCGATGGTCTCCGGTCACCGCGTACTGAAGTATATTGAGTATTGTAAAAAAGGGAATTCTTTATTCAATCCCGATATTAAAGGAGTGGTCGTATCTGAGTCCGCCATCGACTGGGTGCGGATGTGGTACGAGGCACAGAAACAAGTGCGCGACCACATCAGTGAGGTGCAACTTTTTGAGGGAAATTTGATTACCTATCTTTTTCAAGCAAACTTTCATCAAACGCCTGAAACCGCTATTGAAAAATATCTCGAGTTCTCTGCATACAGTTATTTTGATACCAAAATGCGCAACATAAAATACTTTAAGGACCTTGCTGTGAGGGCTTATACTTTTGCACCGATAAATTATTGGTTTTCGGCTTCCGGGAAAGGAGTGAATGATTCCAACTATCCAGACATGTCCGGTTTTATCAACGAACTTAAGATTGCCGGAGATAAGAAAGCCGAGCTTGTCGTATTTACCAATGAAACAAGAGCAAAAGCAGATAAAATGGAAACACAAAGCAACACCTGGAACCTGATCGACAAAAAGGAATTGATGGACTGGATTGCCAGCCAAACCGGAAAATAATAAACCTGATTTAAACGATCCCGAAGTTCGGATCAAGACCCGTGACCATTTTGTTCCCGCCTTATACAGCCATGGCAGAAGGCATAATAGCCAATTTTCTCACCGTTTGTTTTAGGTATTCCAGGTCATCCATTGAATTGTAGACCTGGAAGGAAATGCGCAGATAGATGTCCGTCCCGCGCTGCATGACGGGGATCTCGATATGATGGTCATTGATCAGCGTTTCTTTTAATCCCAAAGGGTCCTTGGTGGAAATGGGAATACTGCACATCTGCCCCAAGAATTCATCGGAAAGTGCGCATATGGGTTTTGTTCCGAGCAGGTCACAAAAGACCGGGTATTGGTCAAGAATCGTTTTTCTGCATGCGGCCTGCCTGGCGGGCATATTGTTGTCTTTCAAAAATTTCATGATAGCCGGCACGGTCAGGTATGCGGAGATATCCCTGGTTCCCTGCATTTCATTTTCTTCCAGGAACCTGGTTTTAGTAGGCATCCCCGCCTCATAGCCCCAGCTGATGACCAGGGGCTCGATACGATCATGGAAATTTTTATTGACATACAAAAAAGTACATCCCTTGGGGCTTAAAAGCCATTTATGCAAAGTGCCCGTATAAAAATCTGCCTGTATGTTTTGCAAATTCAAGGGCAGGTGCCCGGGAACATGCGCACCATCGACGATCGTGATCAACCCCAGTTGTTTTGCCCGTTCACAAATTTCCTTTACGGGGAAAACCAAGGCGCTGGTGCTGGTGCAATGACTGATAAAAATCGCTTTTGTCTTTTCATTATAACCCTTCCAGAAATCTTCCATGAACTGTTCCTTGCTGAGCAGGGGCATTGAAATCGGTTGCCTGCGGCAATAAAACCCCTTTTTCTTTGAATAGAAATTGAATGTTTTATCCATCGCTCCGTACTCATGATCGGTCGTGAGCACCTCATCGGCCGCCTTCAGGTCCAGGCTTTTTACAACCTGGTTTACTGCTGTGGTCGGGTTTTGAATAAAGAAAAAATCCTCTATATCACAACCAATATATCCGGCCAATGCTTTTTTTGAAACCAGCAACGCGTCTTCTCTTTTTTTAGAGATGAATTGAATCGGCTCAAATTCCAGGGCTCTTTGCCATCGTTGATAGTCATCAAAAATGGGTTTAGGACAAGCGCCATAAGAACCATGATTCAAAAAAACCACTTCCGGGTTTAATAAAAACTGATCTTTGATATCGTTCATGTAAAAGATTGAATGTACGAGGTATAAATTTTTTTATTTTTTTGAAGCTCGAGCCTTCTTCGCCTGACCCGTCCGTTGCACCCCGCCAGTCAGGCCCCCATCTCCCAGCAGCAACTCGCATTCAGTAATCAGTTTCTCCTTATCAATGGCCACCGTGCCCACCTCTTCACAAACCAGACCGCCTGCGATGTTTGCCATTTCTGCCATGAGCTGTGCATTTCGGGTTGCCGCATAAACAAGCGAAGCGACTGCAATGACAGTATCCCCTGCGCCGGAAACATCAGCAATATTACGAACATGGGAGGGAACAATTTTGAACAGGGTATCTTTTTGGAAAAAAATTCCTTTTTCCGAAAGCGTGATCAGCGAAATGTGATGACCGAGTTTTTTTGCCATCTGCTGATGCATGTCTTTCAATGCCGGCAGGTCGATGTTATCCTGCAATAAGTTCAAGCCTTCGATGACCTCTTTGAGATTCGGTTTAAAGATATCTGCCTGCCGGTAGGCAAAAAAGTTTTTGCGTTTTGGATCAACTGCCGTAATTATTTTATTTTTCTTGCACCGGGCGATGATGTGATCAATTATTTTTTTTGTGAGGATCCCCTTGTTATAATCTTCCAGGACTATAACCCCGGGCTTTTCCTTTTCTATGTATTTTTCAAAAGCCCTGATCAGTTTATTTTCGTCTGCCGGCAACAGGTCATTGGTGGTCTCTGCATCGAGCCGCATCATTTGCTGGTTGCGGCTGATGATGCGCGTCTTGTTGGTGGTGATTCTTTCTTCACTTTTCAGCAGGTTGGAAGTATCGATATTATTCCTGGACAGCAGGGCCTGCAATAAAATGGCATCTTCGTCGTCGCCGGTTATGGAAAGGACCGACACTCTTGCGCCCAGCGAAGCTGCATTCAGGGCAACATTTGCTGCGCCTCCCACCCGGTGTTCCCTTTTATCAAAGCTGACCACGGGAACGGGAGCTTCCGGGGAGATCCTTTCCACATGACCCCACCAATAGGTATCGAGCATCACGTCGCCGATGATGCCGATGCGGATGTTGCTGATTTGTTGAAAGAGTTTATCAAAATGAACTGTGGCTGACATCGTTTTTTTTACCATTAATTTTTTACCGTTCAATGAATTTGCTGATGACGAAAGCATTCCCGCGCAAGGATGATGCCATGAAATACCCAAACCGCAACAGCCAACCCAGGCATTAAATTATCCTGCCTGCTTCTCCGTGTTGCTTGCCACCGCAATATAATACAAAGGCACGCCTAGCAGGGTGATGATCAGCCCCGGCCAGGTATACATGGGTTTGTAAATGATCAGCAGCACGCAAAATGCCAATCCCATCAGTACGTACAGGACCGGCATGACGGGATAGCCAAAAGCCTTGTAAGGTCTTTCGGCATCGGGTTTCTTTTTGCGTAAAATAAAAATACCGATGATGGTGAGCATATAAAACATCACGGCCACAAAAGAGATCATGTCGAGCAGGTCGCCATATTTGCCGCTGACACTCCAGATACAGGCAAACAGGCACTGGACCCATAAAGAAAATTGCGGCACCGAATTTTTATTCAGCGTTCCCGCTTTTTTGAAAAACAACCTGTCTATTGCCATCGTGTAATAAACACGCGCACCGGCGAGGATCAGCCCGTTGTCGCAGCCAAAGGTAGAAACCATGATCATCAGGGCGATGATGATGGTGCCGGCATTTCCGAATATGGCATTGGAAGCCACCACCGCCACGCGGTCTTTTTCAGCAGCAGCGATTTCATGCATGGGCAGCTGCGCCGTATACATGATGTTTGCCGTAACATAAATAATGGTGACGATCAGCGTCCCCAAAAATAAACTGAGCCCGATATTTCTTTTCGGATTGCGGATCTCGCCGGCAATAAATGTGACATTATTCCATGCGTCGCTGCTGAATATGGAACCCACCATGGCTGCAGCCACGGCGCCAAGGGCGGCTGCGGAAATATACGGTTCAATGCTTCCATCCTTGTTTAATTTGTGCAGGTCCCAGGCCTGGCTCCAGTTCGCATGCCAGACATTTCCTTTGGCCATGATGAGCCCGAAAATAATCAGACCAAATAAACTAAGCAGCTTGGTCAGGGTAAAGGTGTTTTGAATGATCTTACCGCTTTTGATCCCTCGGGTATTGATTGCCGTTAGCAATACGATGATCACGATCGACAGCAGTTGCGCGTGCGATATCCTGATGATCCCGAGATTGGCCGCGATCAGGTCTTCACTAAACCACGGGATCAGGTAAGCCGTGAACTTCGCAAAGGCCACAGCAACGGCAGCGATCGTCGCCGTCTGGATCACGGCAAAAAAACTCCATCCATACAAAAAACCCACCAGCGGATTGTATGCTTCTTTTAAGTAAATATATTGCCCGCCCGCCTTGGGAAACATGCCACTGAGTTCACCATAGCTTACCGCCGCCGTGATCGTCATAAAACCGGTCAGCAGCCAGACAACGATCAGCCAGCCGGAGCTGCCCACATTGCGCGTGATATCGGCACTGACGATAAAAATTCCGGAACCGATCATGGAACCTGCAACGATCATCGTGGCATCTAATAATCCGAGCGAGGGTTTGAAAGCTGTTGTTTGTTCGGGCATAGGTGTTAAATGTTCATGAAAGATAAAATTTTATCCCTGATTTGCGCAAGTTTTCAATCATCAAATAATTTATTTGTGCTTTTTCTCCCCGCAAAAAAAAACAACAGCATGAACAGTAAACAGGTGACTTTTTCTTTGAGACAGGACCCAACCGCGCTGTTGTGTTCAACACCATCGCAAAAAAAGGAATTCGCAGCGGGTAGAAAAAATAATTGGTTTAATTTTTCTTTTTGTACAGGGAGTTCAGCCCGCTGATCAAATCATTGGTGATGTTGTAGGTGCTGTCCTTGTAATAAATAAATGAAGTCTGGTCGTAGGCAAAAATAAACGCGTAGTTTTTTTGTGCGTTATAGTCTTTGAGGTAGTTTTCAATTTTCTTTTTGATGTCGATCATGATTTCGTCGCGTTCCTTAGCCAGTTCATCACCGAGTGATTGTTTGCGCGCCTGGAAACTCTGCTCCATCGATG
>DATGFZ010000568.1:0-2006 GCA_035308805.1 Puia sp.
GGATATTTGATGCGGTAAATACTCAAATCGACCAGGTTAAGACGGCTGACCTGAATCATGTTTTTGATAGATACATGAATACCATTGCCTGGACTTATGTAGGAAAGAAAGAAAAGGTTAGCGAAAATGATTTTAAACAACCTGTTCCCACAAAAGAAAAATTGCCCGCCTCTAAAATGAGTGCCCAGAAAAAAGAATAGCGTTAATACGAGGATTTAAGCCAAATAGAAAATGCCGGGACCAACCGGCATTTTTTTAATCATTCTTCAAATTGTATTTACAGGTCCTTCAATTGGCAAGGTTTTCCACATCCTTTGCTTTGGACCCTCCCTATAATGGAAATTGTCGAAAAAAGTGCTTCGCTCCAAAAAAAGCGTCTGACAATGCCCTTGAGAGGCTGGATTACAACTTTAACCCAAAGTCCTTTCCCATCAATGTCCCATGTTTCCAAAAATTGGAAATTTCGGTGTGAACATTTTGTGATAATATATTGATTTACATATAAAAATCATTCTGGCATTTCAATTGAAAATGATGGGTTGACTATTCGAAACCTATAAAAACTAAAAAATGAAAAAGCTCACTATCCTCACTGCCTTCACCCTTACAGCGATGTTTTCTTTTGCCGATAACCAATTATTCACCATTACATCGAATACTTCCTGGTCTGCTAAAAATTATCCGGTTAATAATGGTAAGTCAAACACCTTCACCCTGTCAGCGGGTATAAAGCTTGTCATCGATCAAAGCGGCATTAGCTGTTATGAATGTTCTTTCACCGGAGGAAGCATCGAGATCAACAAAGATTTTACCTGCCAGAGTTGTTCGTTCACCAATGAAACCATAACGATGAGCGGCGTCGCTTTAAACCTGCAAACCGCAACCGGCACATTCACGAATGTAAACCTTACGGTTTCAGGGACTGGTTCAATCAATGCCACTGCTGCTTTAACCATTAACAACTCAATTTTTACTTTCAACAATTCATCGTATTTGTATAATAACGGCGGACAGCTTAGCATCAGTGCAAGCACGCTTTATTTTAACGCAAACGCCTATCTTCAGGCAAATGCGGGGCCGGTTAACTTGAAAAACAGCACGGATATATTTATCGGAAATGGTGCCACATCGAGCAATGCCTATATTAAAATGAACGGACCTGCCTTAAATATTTATGATAATTCCGGCATTGGGCTGGGCAACGACAATAACTATTATTTCAACTGGAGTTCATATACAGCAGCTACTACAAACACATCCATCAGCACGGCTAACAATAGCCTGAATTGTGGAAATTCCTTTGCAAACAGCTGTCAGAATCCTCTGGTGTATGGACCGGTGAGTATAACGGCTTCCGGTTTAGGAACGATCAGCGTGTTACCGGTCTTATTGACTGATTTCGGTGCTAGCCTCTCTGGAAAAGACGTGTATGTATCCTGGACAACGGAACAGGAGACCAATTCAGATCGTTTTGAGATCGAGCGCAGCCAGGATGGTGCTCAATGGGAATTGATCGGAACCGTTGCGGCAAAGGGCAATTCATCTACGGTAAGCAATTATTCTTTCAATGATAACACTCAAGTAAACGGAATCAATTACTATCGTTTGAAAATGGTAAACCTTGATAACAGCTACAATTATTCAGACATTAAAATAGTGCGCACAACGGCAGTAAGCAAGATCAGTTTCTTCCCAAATCCTGCACAGAATTTTGTCAATGTTTCCCTGGTTCAGTCAGCCAATGAAACAACGATCCAGCTGTTAAATATTTCGGGACAGATCTTAACCGAACAGAAAGCATCAGGTGCAGCAACCGTTTTGTTCAATGTGGAACAATATGCAAGAGGCATCTATGTGATCAGGGTCGTGAATGCAGATGGCAGTTCAGCATCAGACAAAATAGTGATCGCTCACTAATCAATCATGCAACTCGCTTTTTTATTTTTTAGTTTTTCGAATAAGTCAAAAAAGATCCGGCGTCACTGCCGGGTTTTTTTTTAGAAAAT
>DATGFZ010000569.1:0-4051 GCA_035308805.1 Puia sp.
GTCGTGGGCTGAAGGATGTCTTATACCTGCCATAATATTAAAAACGACCCTATCTAAATTTAACATTGTTAAAACAGAAATGATTAAACAAATTGGCATTAAGGTGATTGTAAAAATAGTCACTGAGGTCAACATTGTAAAATGCTTAAGGAAATAATAAAGTAATCCGAGTCTCCAAACCGCAACTATTGCTAAGAAGAAAACATTCATCGTGTTTGCAGTCTGAAGTGAAAAAAAATGTTCAACAGGAATCGCGTACAAGATTGCTGGAAAGGAAGTCAGACTAATGAAAGTAAGGACTTTGAAATAATTCCAATTGTCAATAAAAAATGGCTTAAGTATAAGCCAAATTAACCCTGCCAAAATAAAAATGTATATCACAGAACCTATCCCTAAATGTTGCAAGAGGCTTGCTGCAGGGTCGTCCCAATACCTTCCCATTCCAACTACCCAAGTACCAAATAGTCCAACAATAAAATGACTTTTATTGAATTGTAATATTTCTTCTCGTGTTACTTTAAATGTCAATAATCTAATAATAGTTTGCATAATGTTCATTATGATTGAAAATTAACTTTATTCCTTAATGTTTGTTTGAATTTGTTTCTCCTTTCTCTTACTACATCTTCTGAATAAATGTTTCTCATTAATTCTTGAAAGTTATTTTCTAATTCTGCTACTGTAAAATTTTTAGGAATAAAGTTTACATCAAACAGTGTGCATTTATCCCAATAATTCTCAGACAATAATCTATTTTCTTTTCTCAATTTATTGTACAAATTTGTATTGGGAAATGGGGTTAGTAAAGTGATTTGAACCTCGGACAATTTACTCTCCTTTATGAATAATTCGGTTTCATAAAAAGTTTCTGAAGTGTCCGTGTCAAAGCCTAAAATAAAACAACCATTCACTGAAATTCCATAAGATTGAATTTCATGTATCGCTTTGAGATAATTGTCGAACTGCTTAAATTTCCAATTTCTATTATCAATTCCATCAAGCCCTTTTGCTTTGCTGGTTTCAAAACCGATTAATACCTGCGCACAATTTGACTTTGCTAACAATTCCAAAAGTTCATGATCGTAAGCAACTGAAACGTCAGTTTCTGTAAACCATTTCATCTTGTATTGGCTAAATAATTTTAATAACTCTTTAGACCAAGCTTTGTCAACAAAAGTATTGTCGTCGGCAAGTTCAATAAAAGGTCTGTCCCAAACTTCAAATATTTTATTTAGCTCTTTTTCAATTTGTTCGATTGGTTTCTTTTTGTATGAGCTAATGGTTCGCGAAGCTGCACAAAAACTACAATGCAAAGGACAACCTCGAGTAGTTTGAATAGTTAATCGATTGTACTTTTCAATTTCGAGTAATTCATATTTAGGTACCCTTGAAGAGTTTAAATGAAATGTAAAATTGTGGTCTGTTATGGAGCTATAAAAAGGCTTTAATTGTTTGTTCTCATAATCTTGAAGTAGTGTTTCCCAAATTATTTCGCCTTCCCCCTGAATGAGGCAGTCCGCATGATTCATTCCTTCTTCTGGTACAGCAGAAACATGAAGTCCGCCAATAATAGTTGTAAAACCTAATGCTTGGAATTTTTTTGATAATAGGTAGGTTTCATTAATTCGGGCCGTTAAAGAAGAAAAGGCAATAACATTCGGGTTGAGACTATTGATTGCTTCAAGATCTCTTTCTGTGTAATCATCTAATTCTTTATAGACTACCTCCCAGTTTTCGGGTGTATGTGATGCAAGTGTCAAAAGCCCTAAGCTTGGTAAACTTGCGATAACCTTGCTTCTTTCGACGAATCCAGGCAACGTCAAACCGAGGTCAAGAAGTTTTTTATTGTAGACTCTCACGCCACTCATAGAAATAAGTACAACTTTATATTCTTTCATTGTCAGTCAATATGTGTGTGTCATTTGAAGAATTTGTCATGCGAAACAACAGTACTCCAATTTACCGCTTTTCTTGTTCCGAAAACGGCGCTTTAAAACGTACAACTCAAACATCTCAATCAGACTGATAAATCGCAGCATGAAAAAAAGAAAAGAAAAAAATAATAATAGGAGTTCCTTTATATTTAATTATCCAAAATATTCGTCGTACGATTGAGGTCATCCTACAATACCACTACTCAGATTCTTGAGCCCGTAGAAAACATAATAATCTAAGTATTGACACTTTGTCATTTCTAAAACCTCTAGCAAAGCGTTAAATTCTTTCGATTTTACCTGCAAATGTCAAAACTAAAACGGTCAATTCTGGTTTGATAAATTACCGGGCGTACATTAGCCAAAACACGATTTTATGGAAAAATATGTAGGATACGCTCGTACAAGTACCGGAAGACAAGTTTTGGGATTGGAGGAACAGGACTATCGTCTTCGTCAATATGTTCAAAACAATGGAGAATTAATTGAGATTATAGTTGAACAGGAATCTGGAAAGAACAATGAACGTAAAGGTTTGGAACGTGCAATGACCCTCTGTCAAAAATTCAATTATACGTTACTTTTTACTCGTTTAGATCGGTTATCGCGCGAGGTTGAGTTTCTATTCGCTTTAAGAAACAGGGGAGTTAAATTGACCTGTATTGAGCTTCCCGAGCTAAATACATTGACATTAGGAATATTTGGATCAGTGGCACAATGGGAGCGGGAGTTAATTTCGTCTCGCACTAAAAGGGGGCTGGCAGAATTAAAAAAGAAGGGAGTAAAATTAGGAAGCCCGCAGAATTTTACTCAAGCGGGCAGGGATCTTGGTTTGCAGGTTATAAAGGAGAATAGAACGAAAAATGTAGCCTGGAATAAAGCAAAAACCTATATTGATCATTATTTTTTGAAATATGGGAAAATGAATTTTTCTAAAGTTGCTGCTGAACTCAATAACAACGGATATAAAACGAGGAATGGGAATTTATTTACTCCTATGACTGTAAAGAGGCTTTTTGAGTCTTAGTTCTCAATAAAAAAACGCAATATAATTTTCAAATCAATAATGCTAATAATGAAGACATAGAAACCATTAGCACACCCACACTCCACCGGGGATAATAAAAATTGTGGCAATTGCGGGAATGTCCAATATGAATGACCACAAAATACCTAATAAAGAGTAACCAGAAATTCTTTTAAATAAATAAGTATGTTTTTCATAAAACAAATAAATAATCAAATGCCACTCGAAAAATCTCACAGGAATTAAAAAAAATAAGAATCTATTATCCATAGTGGAAAATAACTTATCAAATAAAAATATGACTGAAATTCCAACTGCTAAACCGAGAACTGTGCGAGCAATCCCAAAAACAAAGGGTCTTGGTTTTGCAACTTTATACCATTGGTTTAGCTTTTTTCCAGCAAGAGTATATCCAATCATTTTTATCGAAGTGTAAGCAATTAAACCAATCGTAGGAGACCCGCCCACTGGCATTGTAAGTGATTTATGTAATGTTTCTATATTGTTTTGTCCTAACTAAAATTATCAATTATTATTTTATTTTCAGTTGAGTAGATGTAACTATCTTTTAAATCTCATATAGCTTAGTGAATCTGGCTTTATATTAAGTGCGGATACTAATACTAAATTGTTTTTATCGAGAGTAACAATTTTAAATCTAACCCAATACCGTTGTTTTTCTTTCAGATTTAAATTCAAGATTAAAATTTTCTTATTTTCTATTTGCCATGTTCCTGTTCTATCATCATTGCGCCTAACTCTGATTGTATCATTAGCTAACCTATGGTCGCCTGTAAGTAAAAAAGTAGAATCTTTTGATAGTGTCAAATCTCCTATATTGTCGTACCAACCTATACACTTCCATTTCCCAGTAATGTCAATATTGTGAGTACACGCTATTAAAAGTGAAATAAATAAAATCGGGAGAACTCGTTTCATTGATTTGATGAAGTTGCAATTAAAAATAGCAGTTTTTATCCGATAATTTTTTGAATAAGTATTAAGGGTTTGTAAACTCAACTGTGTCATTTTATAATTTTGATCTAGTTTAAGAGAAGCGGTGACGGCTCCATTCAAAGAGCAAGGCGCC
>DATGFZ010000570.1:0-14800 GCA_035308805.1 Puia sp.
CTGGGCATTTTTTGCCTCCTACATCGTCCACATCCTTGACGAAACGATATTGGCGGGGGGATTTGTGGAGTTTGTCACCAAGAACTTCTGGCCCTCCTACCGCATGCGGATGTTCTTCTGGTTCAACGCCGCCTTCATTGCGGCGATTGCTGTGGGAAACCTGGTCTTTGATGCGTTTGGAGGACACTGGGTCATCGTGCCTGTCTTTTTTGTCGCAGGATTCGTCACCCATGTGGTGACCTTCCACCTTTTCTGGACCATTCGCCTGAACACTTATTCGCCGGGACTGGTCAGCAGCCTGCTTTATGTCGTCATCTTTTATCTGTTGATCAGGTATGGACTCCGGGGTAATCTCGTCAGCAGAAAGGACTTCACCATCGGAACAGTGGCTGGCGTGGCGACCCTGGGGCTATTTTTGACGGTTGGACCTACCGTGCTTTTTCCCAGGCTTATGCGTGATCGCCGCTGGAAATAATGGTTCACCGAAGCTGCACCAAAACCAATGAAATGGTTTAATTATCCGTCACGTGCAACAAACAAACCGAAAAAAAGAGTCAGGATCCACGGAATGAAAGGGCGGAAACTTGCTTCAGCGCCTTTATATGAACCAAGTAACTGATTAATGATTGATCATGCAGTAAACGCAGTGCGGCATCACCGGAAGCTCACAGATAACGGTAATGGATAACCGGTTATTTTTTTTGAATAAAAATGGTTTCCGCCTTACCTGATAAATTATCCGGTTTTCTTATGAGCGATCCTGGCCAGGAGTTTATTGAATTCAACTTTCAGGACCGAGCGCAGATGCAGGTTCGGGATCATCATGGGTACGCGGCGGCGATATTGCCCGTAAGCCTTTCCGTACTGCAGGAGCAGTTTTTTTTCTTCAAGCTTTATCCCGATAAATGTATAGATCGTAATAACGATGCAACTGATGAGATTGCTGGTGAAAGGGAAAATCAAAAACAATCCCCAGATGAACAGCAGGGTCCCTGCATAGAGCGGATGCCGGATCACTCCATGTATCCCGATTTCAAGCAACCCGTCTGATGATTTCTTTTTGGTAAATATCGATAGACCGGTTACCGGAACAAAATATCGAAATGCAGAAAAACCCATCAGGATTAATCCGCCGGGAATAAGAACGATGGAAGCAGCACGCACAAGCGGAGTTACAAAAAATAAAACCGTCTCTTTTTTTTCTATTTGATACAGCAGTAAAAAAATCAAAAAAATCAAAGAGGCCATTGCATATAGCGGGCGGTAATACATAAAATATTTTCCTGTCCTTGCGGCTATGATTTTTTTTACCCATAAAGCGGCAAAAAAGCTATGAAAGAAACAAAATGCACACCAGCATAAAAACAAATCAATATAATTAGGCGCAATCATCTGGCAATTTTTACATCAAGGCGCTCAGAAATATACATTCCCTCCTTAAGCGTGATCTGGCAAAGATACTGCCCGGGATTGGCTAAACCCTTTAAAAAAGATATGTTGCGGTATTGTTAATGAAAAAAATCCACAACGGGGAAGCTCAAAATACGGCATTAGAATTGCGCGATATTGTTTACAGACCACCATGACGGGGAGCAGGGATTAACTTCTTCAATGGCGTCATGGAGAACCGGGCGTATATAAAACCTCTGCGACACAGTCTCAGCAGGCAGGCCCCGCAACCTGCATCCGTTCGTTGCGCAAAAGCACCTAACAAAAAGAAACAGGATTCAACACAGGAATGCCGGGAAATAATAATTAATTAACTCATTAAATTTCTACCAAAATGCTTGCTGAAAAAAATAAAAGAAAAGAACTGCTTCAGTTCATTGATCAAAAGACATTTGATCCCATCCTGCATTTACCGGTCGAAACCTACAGCGGCGCAGACCGTAAGAATTTTGAATCGGTAAGAAAAGAAGTGCTCCAGGAAAAAAGAAAACTACACGCCTGCAAGTCAGCCGGTGAAATAAAAGAAACTTTTTTACACAGGGTGAATGAAAACCCCGTACAGGGAAGAGATCACCGGCAGGATATCTTTGGTCAGTTATCCATGCTGCCCGAAGTGAAGGCCAGGTTTATGGTCCTCTGCAGGAAATTGGAAATCTGAAACCGGCAAACCTAAGATTACAGTATGAAAAACATCATCAAAATTTCCCGGAAATTGAATACTTTGAGAAAAATCAGTAACCAAAAAACAATCAAATGAGAAACCTGATCTTTGCCATCAACACGACGCTGGATGGCTGCTGTGACCATACCAAATTCAATCCCGACGAAGAAATTCTTGAGTATTTTGCGCAACTCACGCGGGAATCGGATACCTTCCTGTACGGACGCAAAACCTATCAGTTGATGGTTCCTTATTGGCCCGATGTGGCCAAAAACCCTTCGGGGCAGACAAAAGCAAATATCGAATTTGCCCGGGCATTTGACGCCATCAGCAAAATCATCGTTTTCTCACGATCGTTAGCGGGCGCCGAAGAGGAAAAAACAATAACTGCCCCTGCGATCATTCCAGACGAAATACTTAAATTGAAACAACAAAAAGGTAAACATATTTTAACCGGTGGAGTAAGCCTTCCTGCGCAACTCGTGGAACTGGGTCTGGTAGATGAATTTCGTGTGCTGGTTCATCCGGTGGTCGTAGGAGAAGGGAGACGCTTGTTCGAAGGCATGCACCTCCATGAAAAACTACCATTGAAATTAGTGGAGTCGAGGGCATTTAAGGGAGGAAGTGTTGCGCTCCGGTACCTCAAAGCATGAGCATAAAACCTGCGCGGGGGCTCTCGCGAATAAACAGCTGCGGGTGCACGCCAAAACAGAGGATGAAGAGTGATCTAAAAAACCAGGATTAGCCACCTTCTCCTGGTATACCTGCCGATTTTTCAATTTTTTTTTGCGCGGGGAAAAAAATATTTAATTTTAACAGAGCTCAGTCAAGGATGCAATCATCAACATCTATCATAAAAAATGCATGTTATGGCCACTCCCGAAATCCCTGGTACCACGCGCTCGGTTTTTGACTATTACAGGGGATACGAAACCTTTATGCGCAAATATCACAACGACCTTTTTATTAAATTCTACACCAACATCCACCCTCCCCGGAAAATCGGAGATTGCGTGCGCATCATGCAGGGTGCAAGACACAGCAATGAGGATTATGCGGAGATATCCAGGATCAGCAGGGAATTTTGTGCAACATATCCGGGTCCGGATGACTTCCCGGCGACGTTTTAAGCAATAGTCAGCATTTGGGGGGATGCTGTCATCGGGAATTATTGATTACCTTCTTCCATCATACCCTTTTCGGTTTAGCGTAAAACCTGACCCATCTCCAATTTTGCCTGTACGGGATGGTTATTTTTTTACGGGATATGAGGCTAACGGTAATGGGTAATGTTTTTTTTCACGCAACTGACGGACCAGGGAAAAATAAAAAAACAAGACAAGCCATGAAAAAAATAGTAAAAAGAACCCTTTACACCGTCATATGCCTGGTTGCATCGGTTATCCTTTTCGGATGGGTCCTGGCCTATCTTCCGGCGCCGTCAAGGATAAGCAATAAAGGGATATCGCCTGCAGAGGCGGCCGCACTGAGAAAACAGTATACCGGTCCGCATGAACAGTTCGTGACCACCGACGGGGAAACACTGTTCTTGCGCAGGTGGAACCCTGACAGTGTGGAACCGGCAAAAATAAATATAGCCATATTGATCTTCCATGGCTTTACCGCCTATAGCGGACCCTATAACATGGCGGGAAAACCGATATCTGCCGGAGGCTACACCGTATTTGGTCTGGATTACCGCGGACACGGACTCTCCGGTGGCAACCGGGGCGACAGCCCGGGTAAAGACCGGTTTATTTCCGACCTGGCTGAGTCCGTCAGGTATATCAAAGGGCTAGGTTTTTCCAGGGTAATCATCCTCGGGCACAGCCTGGGAGTGGCTTCGGCGATCTGTGCCACTGATGCTTTCCCCCATGAGATTGCCGGGCTCGTACTGCTCTCCGGCGCTTACGAAGGAAGAAAGGGATTGAGCAAACCGCCTACGCTGTTTCAAAAACTAAAGGTATTGTCCAGTGCTGTCTTCCGCCCCTCCTACCCCGCTGTGGAATACTACCGTGACGGGATGACGGTATCAACCGATACCCTGTTTAATTTCCGGTATACTCCCCGGTTTTTGATGATGATCGATGTAAAACAACTAAGACTTCCCAGGGACCTGAATATCCCGGTACTGGTGGGCGTGGGGGATAAGGATGAACTCTTTGAGATCAGTAAAGTGAAGGAATTCTATGACCTGGTACCCGGGGATCAAAAGGAGTTTCTGGTGATGAAAGACGCGACGCACGCTAAAATACCCCTGGCGTGCTGGGAAGAGATTGTTGCCTGGCTGAATAAAACCTTTGTCCACTGAAGCGGCGCGCAGGCTAAGGCTGGTGTATGAACACAGCGCTGCCAATTGATCCCATTTATGCTGTTCCGGGCAGGCAATATGTTTTTCGGTTACGGGTATCCGGTAGTACTTTTTTTACTGTTTCAACTTTCGTTTTTTTGTGTTCCTGTTTTATTTGGGAAATGCCCGGGGGTATCCCGTTGAGAGATCCTAAATGGAAAGGAGGAACGGAGCACACAAATATAACGGCTAAGGACAACCGGAGGCGAATAAACCACCCAGGATGACATGTCAGCCCGGGGAGAGGATTTCAGGAGGTGGTCCTGTTTTTGGAGAGCGCCAGCACACTGCATACCAGCAGGGCTGCAGACAATACCGGGACGACCAGGAAAATGAAAGCCGGTCTGGTCCCTGCAATTCCCTGTAATTTCATATAAGCCAGCAGTGAACCCAGCGCAAGAAAACTGATCAGCCTGCACAGGTTTTTTCGGTCGCCGTGCGTCCACAACCTGGAAACGAGGAAGACAACGACCATGCTGATATACGGCATCAGCACCCAGACGGCGAATAACGCACGAAGCAAAAACGAATGACTCTGTTTTCCTGCAGTGAATACCAGGATGAAGGAACCTGCCGCACACCCAAATACCATTACCATCGCAAAAAGCGGCAAGAGCACATCAGCGGTTTTTTGGGTATTACCCCGGCTATAGATGGTGAGCATTGTAATTGGTTTTCAAAAATCCTGAAACAAATTTAAGACATTTTTTGATTCCCCGCGCCAGCTTCCTGGTGGATGGCGATGGCATTTCGGATTGTCTGCTGATCACCCATTTTTATGGATGGCAAAAAGACTGTATCTGAAAAACTGAAGAGGACGGGAGGCTCCATATGGAGTATCCCGCTGAAACTATCGTCGGAGATATCTTTATAATATTCCAGTCGATAGTCCTTTGAATCAATGGTACAGGTTGTGACAGGCATTGAGCAGGCTTTTAAGGATGGTCGTGATTTATTTGCGCGACAAATGTTCATGTGAATTCTGAAGGAAATCTGAACCGGGCAGGACTGTCCGGCCGGCGATAAGAAAGACCGGGGTATGGTTGAAATACAGGGGGCAGCCGGAAAGACTCAGGTCAACTGCGGGCTCAGGACCGAACTGCGGATGTCCATCGCCGTGAGGTCAAGATCCTGCCGGATAAATGCATCCCGAGCAGGATAAAGGATGCCGGACTAAGGTGACCTGTGTGGAGAAATAACTTATAAGCGCCGGTGGTTCCTAACGGCTTCAAAGACTTCGCGGATGGCTGCTACCACAAGGTCCGGATCTTCGAGGTGGATGTTGTGTCCGCTGTTTTTGTCGATGAGGTGTTTGCTGTTTGTAGAAAGCCGGCTGAGTGCTTCCTGCTGAGAGAGGCGTTCATTTTCCAGTGCTGCCGAATCAATACCTTCATAACCACCGAGCCCCCGGGTGAGCACGATCAGCGGAATATTTCCGAGCAGGTATTTTTTTTCTCCGCGGTGTCTGTAAAGTTCCGCCACGTCTTCCGGCGACCAGGTCATTTCGCTGTCCGTGGCCGCGATAAAACTGGGTTGAGACTGCGCCCAGACCTGCAAACGAAGGATGCTGTCCGCCAGTTTGGTGAGCGGGAATTCGATCGAGGTATCAATCAGGGAAACGGGAGGCCTGGTGCCGGCCCCCGGTGTAAAAAAAGCATTCACCGGCGGTTCTTTCCTGCCCGTCGCCATTTCCCGGATGCGCACATATCCTTTCCCGATATTTATTTTAGCATCCTCATTCAACGCTTCGACCAGCACCATTCCCGCGACCTCTTTGGGATAATGGCGGGCAAAGGCCCTGACCAGGAAACCTCCATAGGATTGCCCGACCAGGATATAGGGAGATTTTAAACCCGCACCGGTAAGGGCCTTGTGGAGTTCGTACACGATCTGGCGGGCAGTCCTTGGCGATGGGCCGGGTTCACTCCAGGCATATCCAGCCCGGTCATAACTTACGACGGTGGTGAACTGCGCGACTGACGGCTGCACGAGGCTCCAGACAAATGAAAAATCGGCGCTGCCGTTTTCCAAAACCACCACCGGGCCCCCATGGCCGCGGATATCGAGATGCAGCTTATGCCCGCCTGCATCGACAAGGATACCATGAAGGGGGATGCTGTCCGCCTGGGCGGAGAGATCGGTCCCGGGAGAAACCAGCATAATAAAAAAAAGGACAAACAAGCGGGCTAGGCTCATAAGAAAATGATTGATGTTAGCAAGATCAGGTTACCGGTGAAGTTTGCCCAGGTGAAGTGATGATCGTATAACGGACGGGATAAGGGATAAGTTACATGCCTTACGTATTTTTTTTGGGACGAACGAAAGGTCATCATTTTATCAGGCGTTCCGGTCGCCTGGTTCAACCCGGCATATAACGGTAACAGGTGACCGAAACAAAGGCGAAATGCAGGAGATGGTCATTGCCCTTTTTCCTTGAGTCCCATATGGTTGTCCATCCATGCGAATGAATGGTTATATCCGTTCAGGCTTTGCCAACTGAATGAATTGAGGACAAAGTATTTTAAATAACATCCTGTTTTCAATCCGTTAACAGTTTTGTCCCTTCCTTTTTTGAAGTTTTGCAGTCATTCCTCAAAAGCTGGCTGAGAAACACCTAATGAATGGTAAAACGGTAGTTTCCGCAATGATATATTTTATCATAGGGTTTTTTCTGGCGCTGATCTTACTGTCTATGATAAATTGCTAAGGCATTTCATGCTGAATGGTCTTCCACAGCCCTGGTTGAATGTTCATTCACGTAGTCGATCAACGAAGCCACGCTGGTGATCCTGCTTAAGTCTTCATCGGCAATTTTGATATTATAGTTTTTTTCTACGTCCATCATGATCTCCAGAAAGTCCAGTGAATCGATTCCCAGGTCTTTGATAAATAATGATTCATCCGAAATCGCCGATTCAGGCAAACCAAGTTTTTCTGCAACAAGTTTTTTCAGTTCAAGAGCCCGCCCCGCATTATTTTTTACCATGTGTTCAATGACGTTTTGAAGCCAGCAGGATGGGAGTAATCAAAAATTACCTAAAAATAATGTTCATCGGTGTTAAGCGATTGAAAAGAATTTGTTATGGACTCCTGGTTGATCTTCAGCAATTCTTATTTTCTTTCTCTGTCATGATTTAAAAAGTGTTTTTGTTAACGCAAGCGGGACATGCTGACTTCTTTAGTATCTTTAAGCATGAGGTACCGGCTAACCACCTGCTGCTTAATTCTGGTGCCCGTTTTTGTTTTTGCACAAACAAGAGTGGACAGCCTTAGAGCGTTTCAGCCGACGAGCGGAGAGTCATCTACTTTTGTAGTCGACCTGGGCACTTCTCTGTACACGACAAAAGACAGCCGCATCGATCATTTCATGAGTACCTACGGATACGAGACGCCCCTGGCCATACCCGTTGCAGTTAGTCTTGAAGCTTTGGCAATGCCATCAAATAGCAAAATGGCCTATGGCGTCATTTCAAAGATCATTGTTTCTGATCAGGACCTGCTCACCGCAGACTTTTCCCTGGCCGCATACCGCAGGTTCTTTGTTTCCAAACGGATAATGTTCCTGGCAGGACTTGCGCTTGGAGACCATATCGAACGGATTGTCCTGAATAATAAACTTCCTCCTTCTTTTGACAGTGCAGCTAAACAGTACGGTGAATTATCCCTGCGCCGGTCCGGTCTTACTGCCGAAACCACAGCAAAGATTTTCTGGCGCATCTTAAAAACAAAAAATTGGGGCTTTGGACCCTTCTTCGCCGTTGCCTACGACGCCGATCTCAACAGCCACTGGAAACTTGGCTATTACTCGCCGGATTCCAACCGTTTCAGAAGACTTTCAAAACATACCGGCATCAACTCCGGGCATGAATTCGGGTGGGTATTGTCTGCAGGAATAAGCATTGACTTTTAGTGGCAAAACAAATGACTAACGGTGACAGGCAAACGACAGGATGACTCTGCAGGGTCATGCCAGGACAATGATAAATGCGCTGTATTCACCTTGTTTTGTCTCCACTTTTATTTCCCCGCCAAGAGCTTTAATGATATCGTAGCTCAGGCTCAATCCCAATCCTGTTCCCTCGCCCGTTGGTTTGGTGGTAAAGAATGGCTGAAAAATTTTATCCATTATTTTTTGAGGGATACCGTTTCCGTTGTCTCTAACGGTGATGCTTATATTATTATCAGACTTATTTGTACTGACTGAAACAACCGGTTCGTACACTGATGCGCCTCCTGCCGGCCGGGAGGCGGCCTTCCACTTTTCATTTACAGCATAAAAGGCATTGTTGAATACATTGACCAGCACACGGACAATATCCTGTTGAATGAGCGGGATCTTTTGTATCGAATTGTCAAAGTCAGTCTGAAGCTTTGCTTGGAAAGATTTGTCTTTTGAGCGGAAGCTCTGGTAACTCAATTTTAAACATTCCCCCGCGATCGCATTGATGTCGACGGGTTCTTTCGCACCAGTGCCTGACTGGGAATGCTGCAGCATCGCTTTTACGATGGCATCGGCACGTTTGCCATGGTGGTTTATTTTCTCTTCGTTATCCATAACATCTCTGGCAAGCGATTTTACCTCGCTGAAATTGTCTTTATCAATTTCTTCATTCATTTCGAAGAGCAATTCTTTATTCAGGTCTGAGAAATTATTCACGAAGTTCAACGGGTTTTGGATCTCATGCGCAATGCCGGCGGTAAGTTCACCCAGCGAGGCCATCTTCTCTGCCTGAATGAGCTGTTTTTGGGTTGCCTGCAGATCATCCAGGGACCGTTTCAATTCAGCGGTGCGTGTCTCTACTGTTTTTTCCAGGGATATTTTCTGGTCTTCTATCAACTGGCTGCGCTCCATTTCTTTTTCTCTGGCCATTCGCTCTTTATCGAGGTCTTTTTGAGCGTTCTCTTTTCTCAGCTGGTTGTACCGCATAAATAAAGTCCAGGAGAAAAAAAGGATCAGCCATATGATACAACAAACTTCAATGGGCCTGAAAACAAGTTCCAGTTTTTTGAACGCCGCAAGAAATTTTATTGGGATCAGCCAAAAACGTTCTAGCAAATACAGGAGCATCAGGGGAAACGCCCCCACGATGAGGAAACGGTATGCCATGTTCCTTTCGCGAATATACAGGAAGAAGGTGATGATGACGGCCAGTGGTATCAGTTGAAAAAGAGGGGCAAACAGGCTTAGCCACTGATCTGAAAAATCATGGGTCACCAGTGCGCCGGCCAATCTTATGGCATGGCTAAGCACACTCAGCAACGCGAGGATTAACAGGAACCTGTCCCATCGCGGGTATTTGGTTTTTACCTTAAAAAAATGACGAATAAATTGGATCAGGAACACATGGATGAATGCCCAGGCAAAATAAAAAATAGGCAGGTAGGCGATCCAGGAAGCTTTGTGAACCGTAAAATAATAATTGGCGATATCATACATCCTGTTTATCGCAAGAAAAAGGGCGAAGAGAGAAAAATAGATATACATTTTTTCCCGCGTGACGCTAAAAAAAAACAAGTTGAAAAATGCGGCGAGTATTAACAAGCCGATCATAAATGTCGACTCCAGATCCTCCGTAGTATAAATCGACTGACCCGAGTCAATGCTATCCACATAACCATTCTGTATGACCGTTTCGGTACTAAAAAAGGCAATATTAAAATTGACCGGCAATCCTTTGCGGGTATTGCTGACATGCTGATACACGGTGATCGTTTCGCCGGCTTTTAATTTTATGGGAATACAATTGATCCATTTAAGTCCGTCTTTCAGATCACTCAGGTTCCCTGTTGTGTAATGCGCCTGTTCAGTTCCCTGTCCGCTAACATAAAATTCATCAACATCAGACAAAGAATTCAAAGAAATCTTTGCCGCAGTCGTCATGGTATTCTTCAGCCGGTACATAAACCAGTAGCTGCGTACGGGTGTGTCCTTATTTCCGTTTGCGGAAATGAACGGATGAAATCTCCCGCTTTCCGCCAAAAGTTCAACATCCCGCACTGACCATTGATCATTTTTATCGTTAAGTATACGGATGCAGGAATCAGGCAGGATAACATGGGGCGTGGTATCGTTGCTTACCGGGTATGGCGGCGGCAAGTAACGCTGGGCGCCCGCGTTTGCGAGGGAAAAGATGAGCAAAGCCCATAATACAGATATTCTTTTCATCCTGCTTTTATTAAAAGTAACCCATGCCCTGCCCGCAGCTTTCGTTGGTTTTAGCAGCAAAAGATAAGAAAACTATTCATAAGGGCGACAACCGGCGGACTAAATAACCATCGAGGGAGGTCAGGGGGCCTAGTGTGCAACCCACTGCAAGGAAACCGCTGCCATCAATTTTACATTTCTGGAAACAGCGGTTTGGAAAAGCCTGTTTCGGCATCCTACCGGTGATCCATATACGAAAATAAAATCTGCTTTCTGCCCTGTCTGTCTGCAGGGTCGATTGGGGGTCAGGTGCTCATTCATTTTTCTTAAAGGTCATCCATGTTGCTTCAAGTCTTTTATACATGCTTTCCGATTCCTGTATCGATCTGGCTGCCTGGGTCGTTGGTGTCATGTCTGCTTCCTGCAGCGTATTGAACAGCGATGCAAATGAATAATTCAATTTTGTAAAATCGCGTGACAGGTGTTTTAGGGAATCGTCAGGTTTTGATGTCAGCGCATTCTTTATTTCATTCATGAGTCCCATGATTTGTTTTCTTTTCTCATAACAGGTCATAGAGAGATCATGCTGCTGCTGCAGATCGGCAACCGGTGTTTTTACTCTCGGATCCATGATGACGGTAAGTTCCTCAGAATAGACTTTACCATCCACCGTTAGTTTAACCGTGTATGTACCCGGCATGACCCAGGGTGAGGTGGCATCGGGTGCTGTATTGTGGTAGATGGCGCTGATCGGATAAGCGGGAGGAACATGCAATGGTTCATAATGCATGTCCCACAAAAACCGGTGTGACCCTTTTTCTGCAGAGAGTATTTGCTGAGGGCGAACCCACTCCAGGGGAATATTCACTGCCGGGATTTCGTATGGCTTATCATCGCTTGTGTATTTGCGGATAAGATTTCCTTTGCCATTGCTAATTTCAAGAGTTATAGGTCCCGTGGTTTTTTCCGGCAGGTAATAATCGATCACGGCACCATCCGGCGGGTTCTGTCCTGCGGGTTCTTCCTTTGGCAAAGGCGTGTCGCTGTACATACTCCAGCGTATGCGATAAGCCTTTTGGGGCTTATATAATACAGGTCGGCCGTTCATTTTTTTTCCGGCCAGCTGACGCAAGGGCGTGATGTCATCGAGTATCCAAAAACCACGGCCATGGGTACCTGCAATAAGGTCGTCGTTCTTAATGACCAGGTCACGGATGGAAGTCGACGGCATATTGAGCCGCAACAACTGCCAGTGCTCCCCCTCATCAAATGAAACATAGGTAAAATTTTCAGAGCCTGCAAAAAGCAATCCTCTGGTCTGGGGATCCTCCCTGACCGTATTGACCGGATCGGTTGCCAATCCATCCACGATTTCTTTCCATGTTTTTCCATCATCGGTAGTTTTATAGATATGCGGACGCATGTCATCACAACGGATCCTGTTGACGGCAGCAAAAGCAATATGCTTATCGAAATGACCCGCTTCAATCATTGAAATTTTACTCCATGAGGTGATGACAGCCGGGGTGACATTCTTCCAGGTCTTGCCGCCATCCCGGGTCAGGTGGATCAATCCATCGTCCGTGCCCGCCCAAATCAGGTTACTGTCCACCGGTGATGGCGACACCGTATATATCACCCCACGGCGTGGCATTTTTTTTAACGCATCAGAGGTATAAATGCCGACGCTTGCCGGTATGTCCCAACTCTCCCTGGAGAGATCGGGGCTGATCACCTGCCAGTTTTTTCCGCCATTTCTTGTTTTGAAAAGCACGTTCCCCGCATAGTACAGGGTCTTTGGATCCAGGGGAGAAAATAAAACAGGGGCTGTTCTCAGAAACCGGTATTTGCCGCTCCTGACCGCTTCGGGGGAGATATTCTGGACCTGTCCGGTTCGCTTATCGTATTTGGTGATCTTTCCTCCGTAAATGATATTGGGGTCGAGGGGATCCGGAGCTACATAACCGTATTCCTCTGCACCCACCGGATGCCATTCGCGAAAAGTAATCTGACCATCATTGCTCCTGCTGGCAATGCCGACCGAACCACTCTCCTGTTGCCCGCCGTATACGTTGTAAGGAAAAGCATTATCGGCGCTTACG
Organism: Puia sp.; assembly: GCA_035308805.1. GTDB lineage: Bacteria > Bacteroidota > Bacteroidia > Chitinophagales > Chitinophagaceae > Puia. The sequence goes on from DATGFZ010000570.1 coordinate 12,708, forward strand.
TGGTAGAATTGTGCAGTGGGCTGGTTGTACCAGGAAGAAAAGGTTTCTCCGCCATTCACGGAAATATTTGCGCCCTGGTCACTGGCAATTAAGATGATCTTCGGGTCGTCGGGGCTGATCCATATGCGGTGGTAATCATCTCCGCCTGGTGCGCCGCGAAAAGCAGTCCAGCTTTTCCCTCCGTCTTCGGACTTCCAGGCCACGACATCAAGGGTATAGACAAGATCGGCATTTTTGGGATCTGCTTTGATCTCGGCAAAGTCGTCGCCTCTTCCCCATAACCTTGAATCAGCCTGCAATTTTTCCCATGACTCACCCCCGTCATTGCTCCTGTATATGCCACCCAGGGAATCTGCATCAACGGTTGCATACATGCGCTCGGGATTACTGGGCGCAATGCAAAATCCAATTCTGCCCAGCCCCTGTTTTGTACCGGGCAGACCGTTAGTCAGTGGTTTCCAGGTGGTGCCCCCGTCAGTTGATTTGAACAGGCCGCTCTCTGTCCCTTCCCAGGAACCGTTCTCCCAGGGTCCCTGCCTGGCTTCCCAGAGATCCGCATAAACGATATTTGGATGTTGCGGATCTATGCTGACCTGTATGGCGCCTGTATTTTCATTTTTGTATAAGACTTTCTCCCAGGTGATTCCGCCATCTATTGAGCGATAGACACCGCGTTCTTTATTGGGACCGTAGGGATGACCAAGGGCAGCAACGAAAATTCTTTTTTCATTGGTGGGATCAATGGCTAAACCACCAATCTGCTGGACGTCTTGGAGTCCGGTATGATTCCAGGTCTTCCCGCCATCGGCTGATCTGTAGACGCCGTTGCCTATAGAAAGATCCGGGCGATGGAGACCTTCGCCCGTGCCTACATAAATGACTTGCGGATTTGAAGGTGCCACCACAATATCTCCTATGGAACCGGTTTGCTGATCATCAAAGATCGGGATCCATGTTCTTCCATAATCATCGGTTTTCCAAACGCCGCCATTGTTCACGCCGATGTAAAAAACATTCGGCTGCCCGGGAACACCCGTGGCGCCGACGGTTCTGCCTCCGCGAAATGGACCGATCATTCTCCAGCGCATGCAATCAAATAAGGAAGAATCCAGGGACTGCGAGTAAGATAACCAAGGGATTAACACCGAGAAAATAATTCCCGGGAGAAAAAAAAGTTTTTTCATGATGACTAATTTTACAGCAAAAAACAAAACCGAAATTATGGAGAAAATATTCATCCCTGTCAAAACAAATCCTCAAAGCAATAAATCGTCTTGATCATTATCCACCTGTTCCCCGCAGCCAGCCGTTTTTATCTCCGGGCAAACCGCCTCATCAGCATGATACCCCCGGCCATCGGAAATGCGGGCAGTCGAAGCTGAGACCAATGCGCTAACGGTAATGTGTAACTAACGTTTAAAAACTTAACCCTTCCCTTGCGTTTTCTGCCAGATTACACTAAGCAAGCCGCGCTTGGGCTGACTTAGTTATTACCATCACTGAATGTCCATTACCTGTTTTAATCCTGCCTGCATAAGTCGTATAGAAAAAATAAATAACTTTATATTCATCAGGGATATCACCAAACCGTAAAAATTTTTTTATGCACCGCAGCGCATTTATAAAAAATTCAGCACTCTGTGTGATTGCCGTCAGCACCTATGGATTCATTCGCTTTGACGGCGATCACTATGTTGCCGATTGCGAAACCACTTCAGACATCCTCGGGCCTTTTTACAGACCTGGAAGTCCCGTCAGAAATAAAATAGCCCTGCATACTGAACCGGGGGATCTTGTGGAATTAACGGGCACCATCAGGCATACCGATTGCAGGACCCCGTACAAAAACGCCAAAATAGAATTGTGGCATTGTAATGCTGAGGGCGAATACGATAATACTTCTCCCGAATTCCGGTACCGCGCAACGACATTTAGTGATGAAAACGGGCATTATTCTTTCATCACCAATTTACCCGTGCCTTATGCGGATGCACCAAAACATATGCGACCCGCTCACTTTCATTTAATGATCACGCCGGGAGAATATCAGCCTTTCATTACACAACTTTATTTTGCAGGCGATTCTTATATCC
>DATGFZ010000571.1:0-3959 GCA_035308805.1 Puia sp.
ACGTCCTTATCTCTTGCCAAAAAAGTGTAGGGATTGCTGAACCTAACGTCTTTGTCCAGCCGAACATGATGAAAATATTTATTGCGCTCAAATTTTCCACTGCATACGCGCATAAATGCGATCCGATCGCGGTGTTTGGGATCCAGGTTTGCATGGATCTTGAAAATGAATCCGCTGAGTTTTTCTTCAGCGGGGCAAACTTCTCTTACCGAAGTTTCACGACATTGCGGCAGGGGAGCAATTTGAATGAACGTGTCCAGCATTTCTTTCACACCAAAATTGTTTATAGCACTTCCAAAAAACACCGGCGCCACTTTTCCTGCTAAATAATCCCCGATGTGCAATTGTCCGTGAACGCCGTCAACCAATTCAACATCTTCGCGCAAAACGGTCGCATCCTTTTCTCCCAATTTTTCATCAAGCAACAAACTGCTGAGGTCCTCAATTTTTACCGTGTCTTCATCGGTTGCTTTGGTATTGGCAGTAAATAAGACAAGACTTTTATTATACAGGTTGTACACACCTTTAAAATCTTTTCCGCTGTTGATGGGCCATGTCATCGGGTGCAATTCAATTTTCAATTCTTTCTCAATTTCTTCTAAAAGATCAAAACGATTTTTCCCATCACGATCCAATTTATTTATAAACACAATCACCGGAGTTGACCGCATCCTGCAAACTTCCATCAAACGGCGTGTCTGTTCCTCCACTCCGTTCACGCTGTCGATAACCAATATCACGCTATCCACAGCTGTCAGCGTGCGGTAGGTATCTTCAGCAAAATCTTTGTGTCCGGGAGTGTCAAGCAGATTAATCAAAATTCCTTTGTATTCAAAACTCATCACAGATGTTGCCACGGAAATCCCCCGTTGGCGCTCGATTTCCATAAAATCGCTTGTAGCATATTTTTTAATTTTATTACTTTTTACTGCGCCGGCAGTTTGAATGGCGCCCCCAAACAATAAGAATTTTTCGGTTAATGTTGTTTTGCCTGCATCCGGGTGTGAAATGATGGCGAATGTTCTTCTTTTATTTATTTCGTTGTTGTACTTCATAATGAACGTCCGAGCTAATTTATTTTGCTGTGAAAAGGGAGGCGGCAATCGGGAAATTGTCATGACCTGCTTTTCGCGTTTTTTTCAGCGTGCAAAGTTACGACATTTAACTTTTGTCGTCTTAATCAATTTCTTTATTTTCAGGCTCATGCAGATTACAAAATCAAATAGTGACCATTCATCCCGTTATCGCGGTGCGAAAAAATTTCTGCAAAAGAAGATCTTGACGATCCGCACTGCCAAGGATATCCTTTTGTTATCTGCCGGAATTTTTTCAGCGGGCTTTGGATTAGAGAGTTTTTTATTGCCGAATAATTTTATTGATGGCGGCGCCACGGGAATTTCCCTTTTGATTGCAGAGATTACCGGATGGCCGCTGGCACTAATACTCATCATCATCAATATCCCCTTTGTTATCCTCGGTTTCCGCCAGATCGGGAAGGTATTCAGCATCAAAACAATTTTTGCCATCATGGCGCTGGCATTATGCATAACCTTTATTCATTTCCCGATCGTCACCACCGATAAGTTACTGGTTTCCGTTTTCGGAGGTTTTTTTCTCGGTGCAGGAATTGGTCTCGCCATGCGCGCAGGCGGGGTTTTAGACGGAACGGAAGTACTCGCCATTTTTCTCAGCAGAAAATTAAGCTTGTCGGTTGGTGATATTATTATTGCGATTAACATAATTGTTTTTTCCGTTGCTGCGTATGTCTTGTCTTTTGAAGCAGCCTTGTATTCCATGCTCACTTATCTGGCCGCTTCAAAAACCATCGATTTTTTTATTGAGGGCATTGAAGAATATACCGGTGTCACCATCATCTCACCGAAGTCTCAGGAAATTTATGAAGTCGTCACAAAAAAATTAGGGCGGGGAATTACGGTATACAAGGGCAATGCCGGTTTTGGGAAAAAAGGATATGCCTCAGATATGAATATTCTTTTCACTGTTATCACTCGACTTGAGATTTCCAAATTAAAAACGGAAGTGGAAGCAATTGATCCGAATGCCTTCATCATCATGCACAGCATCAAAGACACAAAGGGCGGCATGATAAAAAAGCGCCGGTTGGCGCATTAGGCGGGTCCGGCCGGTTGTTGATCCTGCTCCACCACTTCTTATTCATCCGGACTGGTGCTTTAATGAATCTGCTGCAGCAAAGAATCGACACGTTCATATTCTTCAAAATGAACGGGAACTTTAAAACCGATCAGGGATTTTTTCAAGCGCACAAAACCGTCAGCATTAACTTTTACTTTTCCGTTTAACAGCAGCTGAAGTGCGTTGCTCATGATGTTTTTCAGATCGATATTCACGGAAACGGGAATCAGAAAACTATCCCGTTTGGGTATTTGAACCGTAGAATCAATAATACAATGCCCGGCATATTTATCATTGATGGAAATGGTTACATCAGCATGTTTGAGCTGCAGGTGAAAATGATTGGGATTATAGAATATGATGCTCCCGGCCACACGCGATTCGTTGATGCCGATCTTGGTTATGGTTACAGATTCTATTCCGAGGTAATCCGGCGCAAGCGGTTGTTTGCAGCCAACTGAAAATATCATGAAACAAAAAATACAACTCCACTGCATTGCCTTCATACCTAAAAATATTGAGTGTGAAAATACAACGGATGATGCAAACGCTTAGTTAATTGTTGTCAATCCGGCGGCGTCCCTAGATGTGGGTTTGTCCCTTGTGCATGCAGCATTGTTTTTGCCTTTACGATGTCTTAGGACTTCTATTGACTATAGCTTATTCTTATCAAAACGTTTTGTAATGATGCCTTCCTGTTGGGGTGTGAGCCCGGTCAGCGTTTTCAATACCTTGATAAAATAAACAATCTCACTGGGTTCTGAGGGACATCCCATATTGTCACCATCTTTATCAAAACCAGCACCGTCAGGTCTTATTTTCGAATCGGCCAACAATTTGCCATCCTTATCAAACACCAGCCAGAATGGAATGCCGGCACTGTCGCCGTGATATCTCGTTCTTAGATCGCTTGCGCGCGGATTTTGAAGTGCTTTTTTATCTTTCGTGAATTCATCCACATCAAGATGACGGATAACAAAGTTGTCTTCAAAATATCTCTTGCAGTTTTCATCATTCATTGAGCTGTCCATTTTACGACACCAGCCACACCATGATGCATGAAAAATAATGAACACTTTCTTATTTTCTTTTGCGGCAGTTCGAAAGGCTTCTTTCATGATTTCATCCGCACTCCCTGCAACCTGCTGTGCACAACCATTTGCAGAAATTACGAACGCGGCAAATAATGAGAATAAAAATTTCACGATTTTTCTGCAAAATTAATTACTATACCCGCAAAAAAACCTTCTTTTTATACATAAAATAAAGGAAAAGCCATTTTATAAATACATACAGACAGGCCATGATGACAACATTCCACGGATCACCGATCCACTGACCAACCCATTTGAAAAATCCATTGGTTGTATATTCCCAATTAATAAAATGACCGGAAATATAAATCAGAATGGAGTTCATGCCGATCACCCTAAAAAAGAAAGCCCACCTTCTATATCCCAGTACATCAATGATATAATAAAAAACGGAAAGCAGTATCAAGCTCAGTCCTCCGACATTCAATACAAAAGAACTTGTCCATAAATTTTTATTGATGGGAAAATCCAGATTCCACAATTGCGCTAAGCCGAGAAATAGTACACCGGTAATCAGCAACCACAACACTTTTTGTGTTTGCTTCATTGGATTATTCTTCAAAAAATATCCGGTAATAATGCCCAATAAGCCAGTACCAATTGCCGGAATCGTTGAGACCAACCCTTCGGGATCGTGAATACCCAGGTACAAATGGCCGGGAATCACGGAGCGGTCAATATAAGAGGCAAAGTTTCCCTGCATGGTTAAGT
>DATGFZ010000572.1:0-2537 GCA_035308805.1 Puia sp.
ATAAAAACTTTCTTCAACATTATGTCCCCATTTTCTTTCGCCTTCAAATTTTTCCGTGCCGGCAATAATGCGAAGCATGGTCGATTTGCCTTTTCCGTTTGCTCCGATCAAGGCAATCTTATCGCCACGCTCGATCTCTGCATCTGCATGTTCCACAATCGTCACTTCAGCAAATCTTTTGGTCACGTCTTTTAAAGTGACCAAAACTTTTCCGGGTGTTTTATCAACCCGAAAATTGATTTTAATGCTCGGTCTCTCATTGGTTACGTCTTCCACACGATCCAATTTCTCCAGTCGTTTCATGGCACTCTGTGCGGCTGCAGCCTTGCTGGCCTTTGCTTTGAAACGTTCAATAAATCTCTCCTGCTGCCGGATATAATCCTGTTGATTTTCGTAAGCCCGTTGCTGCAATGATGAGCGTTGTTCCTTTTCCGTTTCGTAGAAATTAAAATTCCCATTGTAAAAATGCAATTCTTTTTGAAACAGTTCTATGATTTTAGTCACCATCCTGTTCAAAAAATATTTGTCGTGGCTGACGATCACGACTGCGCCCTGATAATGCTGTAAGTATTTTTCAAGCCATTCGATAGAGGGAAGGTCAAGATGGTTGGTCGGCTCATCCAGCAACAGCAGGTCCGGCTGCTGCAGGATCATTTTGGCAAGCAGCACACGCATACGCCAGCCTCCGCTGAATTCTTTATACGGTCTCTGCAGATCTGCATTGGCAAATCCCAAACCCTGCAACACCTCTTCTGTCTTGTGATGAATATTATATCCGTCGAGTAATTCCAATTCATGCAATTTGTCGGAATAGTCATGCACTAATTTTTCGTCTCCCGTTCTTTCCAGTTCCTTTCCCAGCACTTCAATTTCTTTTTCCAGTTGCAGAACTTTCTCAAAAGCGCTCATGGCAACCGCAAGAATGGAATCATTGGTATCAAAGCTGAGCAGGTCCTGGTGCAGGTAACCGATGGTTGTTGTTCTGCTGCGTTCAACGGTTCCTTCCGAAGGCTGGTATTCCCCTACAAACAATTTGAGCAGCGTAGATTTTCCCGTTCCGTTATAGCCGATTAATCCGATCCTTTCATTGGGTTGAATATGCCATGTAGCGTTTTCCACAATGGTTCTTGCTCCAAATTCAAAAGTGACATGCTGTAAGCCTGCTAGCATAATAAGAAAAAATTTTTGTTAAATGAAGATGCAAAAATAATGCAAAGAATACGGATGCCTTTTTCGCCCTACATTTGCACAAAATTTCCCGATGAAAAGAATAATATTGATACTCATCATAGTTTTGATTGCTGGAGTTGCCGTTTGGAAATTGTTTTTAGAGAAAACCGATAACAAACCAGAACCGGAAAAAGACAGACCCCTTACAATCGGAAAAAATTCCGATGCTTTCACCAGATCTTTTTCTGCATTGATGAGCAGCTATTATCAATTAAAAGATGCCCTGGTAGAATGGGACACGACCAAAGCAAACGAAGCGGCTTTGTTGATCAAGCAGCGTGCTGACAGTTTGCCCGTGGGCCAATTAAAAGCAGATTCAACGATCGTTTTGACAGCGGAAAACCTTGCCGGCAGCATCAGCAACGAAGTAAAAGGCTTTACAGGCGAGCCAACCATTGAACAAAAGCGCAGGGAGTTTAATATGATCACCGATGAATTGTATAATCTCATACGAACCGTGCGCTATGATGGCGAACCAATTTATCACGATCGATGCCCGATGGCTTTTAATGAAACTGAAGAAGGTTTTTGGCTGAGTAACACAGGCAAAATCGTCAATCCGTATCTCGGGAATAAACATCCCAAGTATAGCGGTAAAATGGTTGGATGCGGTGAAGTCGTAGACTCGCTTGATTTTTCTAAAAAATGAGTATAGGCACGTGCATTGAGTAAGGAACAAAGAGTTGAGGAAGTTTTTGATGATTTGTAGTAAGTAAATCTTTTTACCCACGGTTCGGATTTCCTGCCTCCCTTCGTATTATGAAAAGAATTCTACCGGCTGCTGTTTTTTGTACTGTAAGTTTGATCGCTTCTGCCCAAAATAAGTTCACCATTACCGGTTATGTCAAAGATTCCTTATCCGGCGAAACACTGATCGGCGCGACAGTAGCCATAAATGCTAAAAATAATGGCATAGCCAGCAATCAATACGGGTTTTACTCCATCACTTTACCGGCAAATGATTATATCCTTTCCTGCTCGTATGTCGGTTATGATTCAAAACAAATAAGCATTTCTCTGCAAAAAAATACGGAGTTTAACTTTTTATTGTCTCCAAAGCTGAGTTCGGGCAAAGAAGTCATTATTTCTTCGGTCAGAAAGGATGCAAATGTAAAAAACGCACAGATGGGCAGGGTTAGTTTATCCATAGAACAGGTAAAATCCTTACCGGTAATTTTTGGGGAAGTGGATATTTTAAAAACGCTGCAGTTGTTACCTGGCGTTCAAAATGCCGGCGAAGGAAATATTGGTTTATACGTGCGCGGGGGAGGACCTGATCAGAATCTTATTTTGTTGGATGATGCCAT
>DATGFZ010000573.1:0-13732 GCA_035308805.1 Puia sp.
GACGATCCTGCCCGCCGAACAACGGGCAGCGGCAGGCGATCAGCGAAACACGCAGCTGACGACCTACTCCGGCAATGTAGAGATCATCGAAATGGATCGCATGCGCAAGCTGATCGCCGAGCACATGGTGCGCAGCAAACACACCAGCGCTCATGTCACGAGTTTTACCGAAGCAGATGTTACCAACCTGGTCTTGTGGCGCGAACGGGTGAAAAAAGATTTTGAAAAAAGAGAGAACGCTAAAATTACCTTCACGCCATTATTTATTGAAGCGATCGTTCGCTGCATTAAAAAATACCCGATGGTAAACTCTTCGGTTGATGGCGATAAAATAATTGTCAAAAAGGATATTCATATCGGCATGGCAACAGCCTTGCAAAACGGAAACCTGATCGTGCCGGTCATCAGAAATGCCGACCAGCTGAATCTGGTGGGTCTGGCAAAGCAGGTAAATGGTCTGGCGGACAGCGCCCGCAACAACAGGTTAAGACCGGAAGATACCCAGGGCGGAACGTTTACGATGACCAATGTCGGCACCTTTGGCAGCCTGATGGGAACACCGATCATCAACCAGCCACAGGTTGCCATCCTCGCCGTGGGCGCCATCAAAAAACGACCGGTGGTCATTGAGACTTCTCAGGGAGATTCGATCGCCATCAGGCACATGATGTACCTCTCGCTTTCTTACGACCATCGCATCGTGGATGGCAGTCTCGGCGCGACTTTTTTAACTGCTGTAGCCAACGAGCTGGAGAATTTTAACCCGCAAAGAGATTTTTAACGCCAGGGAATTCCTGCGGTTTTTTTATTTTCGGTTATTGTTTGCCGTTAGTCATGGGCGATTGACCCGATGGGTGCAGCCATTTTTTTATGCCGGACCCTCCTCCTTTCCGCACAGCTGACCTCTTTAACAGGCTGTGGATAACCGCAGATTATGAATTGTCAGCTAAGTGTTGTAAATTCATTAAACACAAACTAAACCCAGAGCCATGAAAACATTATCTGAAACCTGGTTCGCCGATGGCTATATTGATTTCGAACTCAAGAAATATACGCTCCTCGCCTATTTACAGGAAGTAAATAAATATTTTGACCAGCAGAAACTATACCCGCAATTATCCGAGATCATCTTTCACTACAATAACCTGGTTGCATTCCGCGAAAACAAAAAATTTCTGCAGGAACAGTTTCCCAAAAAATTAAATGGCATTCAGATCGAAAAGCTGCAGGTATTGTACGAGCAGATGATCCAGGATGATGAGCTGATGCAGGAGCTGGAAGAGATCATCAATTTCTCAACGTCTAAAATGAAAAAGGCGATCAGCAACGGAACAGAGATCTATGAATTTGTGGAAGAAAAACTAAAGATCTTTCCGGTCGGCATTGTTCCCCTTGAAATAAATGAAGGATACTTTTTCCTGAGTGAAGGTTCTTTTCACAATACCTTTGTTTATCAGTACCGGCTGAGCTTTTTTGAAAAGCACGATGAGAAATATCGTTCCATCAGAACAGAATTTGTGGATCGCTGGGATAGAAATATGGTCAATTCTTACGAAAACATCAAAGCGGAATTGATCAAGGCAAAAACAGACCTGCCCAATCCCGCGGTGTATTCCATAGAAACCGCATTGACACTGCCGATGGAAGAAACACTGCTCCCCATTGCCAAAAGAAGCCTGGTCAGGTATATTTCCACCGCTGCCTGATCCTGCAGCCATCATTTCTTCGGGTTCATGTTCAGCGCAAATCCAAGCGACAGGCTCAAGACCCCGTTGCGCCAGGCAAAACTGTCGATGCCCTGACCCGAGCCGGTCAAAAAATTGGTAAAAGTTGAGGTGGCAATGGATGAAATGCCCAGGTAATAATTGATGCTGATCCTGAACCCGGAGGCTAACTGCACGCCGCTGACGAAATTCACACCAAAATCAAATTTCTTGAACAGGCTGTCCTGGAAGGATTTCGTTGATTGCCCCGCTACCATGGTATTCCCAAATAATCCAAATCCAAAATCAGGACCCGCGCCAATATAAAATTTTGCTCCGCCCGGAACATCCGAAACATAATTCAGGTTTAAGGGAACCCTCAGGTAATACACCCTGGGCTGCACCGATTCTCCCGTCACCGCATCACTGAAATTTGAGCCTTCCCCGCTCAGCAGGATTTCCGGGTTTACAGCGAAATTCGCGGATAGCGGCAGATCAGCGAAACCACCAACCTGGAAGGAGAGGATATTGCTGCCGCTTCTTCCGGCAGACTGGCCGCCTGCCGATTCATGCAATCGCTGGTTGGCAAGATTAAGACCGCCCGTGATGCCAAAAACAGGCTGCCCGAAACAAATGAGGGAACAAAGCACTCCCGCAGTGCATAGAAAAAGACTTTTCATGGTCGTAGGTTTAGGTGGTAAATAAAAAAGAAAATTACAAAATTATTTTGTTTTCCGGACCGATGAGTATACCAGCCAGCTTTGCAGAACAACAGAGATGATGATCATGAAAAGACCGGCGTAAAAAGCCGCATGCAGTGACCTGTCCTCGCGGTAAATGATAAATGCCAGCATGATTCCGTAAAGCGGTTCCAGGTTATAAGAAAGGTTAACCGTGAATGCCGAAATCTTTTTTAACGCCTGCATGGAAAGACTAAAAGCCAGCACGGTACAGAACCAACTCAATATGACCAGCCAGGCGGCATCATTCCTGGTGGGAATGAGATGCCCGGCAGGAAACCAATGCAGGTACAGGGGCAACAGCAGGGAGAGAAATAAAAAACCGCCGCTCAATTCGTATAAGGTGATGGTATAGGGATCGGTTTTTTCCAGCAACTTCTTATTGAGGATGGGAAAAAGGCTTCCCAGGAGCGCAGAGATCAACCCGACGATGATCCCGGTTTTGTAGGATGGATCAAAATGAAAAATCAAACTGATGCCGGCAACGGCAAGCAGACCCAATAACAATTCGCGTATATTCAACCTTGTCCTGAATAAGAGTGGCTCCAGTAAAGCGGTAAAAAATCCAATCGATGAAAAGCAAACCAAAGCAATAGAAATGTTAGCGTACTTGATGCTCCCGTAAAAAGCTACCCAGTGCAGGGAAGCAAGGGCGCCGACGCCGAATATCTTCAGCATGCTGGTAAAAGAAATACGGCGGGCTTTTTTTTGAAGCCACGCCAATATCCACAAGGTTGCGGCAGTAAGCATCAGCCTGTACCAGACAAGCAGGCCTTCATTCAATGTGATCAGCCTGCCCAATACGCCGGTAAAACCCGCCAGCAATACAGCGAGGTGTAATTGAATAAATGCCTTTCTCATAACAAAGCAAAGGAAATAAAAGATCGGTGAACCAGGAATTATTAATGAGCAGGGGGAACGCTATTTGCTTTCTGCCATCACGCTTTTGGAGTAAGAGGACATCTCGACAACATCATTATTTTTAACGCGCTTGCGATAATTTTTAAAAAGACTTTGCCAGCGGAGATTTAATACACCCAGGATACCTTCCTTTACAATGCCCTTATTCATCTTTGATGAACCGAATTTGCGGTCTTCAAAAATGATGGGGACTTCTTTGATCTTAAAACCCAATTTCCATGCTGCAAATTTCATTTCTATCTGGAATGCATAACCGACGAAATGAATTTCATCCAGGTTGATGGTTTCCAGGACCTCTCTCTTATAACAAACAAAACCTGCAGTCGGATCTTCAACCGGCATCCAGGTGATCAGCTTGGTATAAATGGAACCGCCCTTTGAAAGCAATACCCTGTCCCTGGTCCAGTTTACATTGCCACCGCCTGCCACATATCTTGATCCGACGGCAACATCGGCGCCATCCTTATCACAGGCATCGTACAACCGCGAAAGATCCCTGGGATTGTGTGAGAAATCGGCATCCATCTCAAAAATGAATTTATACCCGCGGTTGAGCGCCCATTTAAATCCAAAAATATAGGCTGTCCCCAACCCCGATTTTTTTGTTCTTTCCTCCAGGAATAATGAGCCGGGATATGTTAAACGAAGCTGTTCGACGATGAGTGCGGTGCCATCGGGTGATCCATCGTCGATCACCAGGATATGAAAACCCTGCTGGAGAGAAAATATGGCTTCAATGATATTGGCAATATTTTCCTTCTCATTATAAGTGGGTATAAGAACAATTTTTTGCACCAGCGTATAAGCTTTGTTATAAAGTTAATATTTTTTAATGCGTGAGAAAGCCAAACATTAGTCACATTTGCCTTTTATCCCTTTTTTAACAGGGTACGATTGAGAATTTCGGTAAGCTTTTGTTTGGTGTGCATAGGGAAGTCTCCCTTCATCATCCAATCATAGTATTGTGGTTCCGCTTTTAGTACTTCTGCCACTGCGCGGCCTTTGTATTTGCCAAAGTTAAATATTTCCACGCCATTTTCAAACGCAAATCTGCGTGCAAAATCAACAATTTGTTCCTCACCCAGAAATTTCAGTATGCTCTCAATATTATCTCCCAGCTGCGGGTACCTGCTGAGCTGGGCTTCCAGCACTTCCCAGGTGGCCGATGCGTCTGCTTCTGCGCTATGCGCATCTTCCAGGGTTTTTTCGCAATAAAACTTATACGCAGCGCTTAAGGTCCGTTGTTCCATCTGGTGAAAGATCTTCTGCACGTCCACGAGCCTCCTGCCCTTACAATCAAAATCCATTCCGATGCGCAGGAATTCTTCTGCCAGCAAGGGAATATCAAACCGGTTTGAATTGTATCCCGCCAGATCACAGTGTTCAATGAATTGTTTAAGCTCATTGGCAACCTGTTTAAAAGTGGGTGCATCTTTTACCATCTCATCGGTGATGCCATGTACTGCTGAAGACGCGGCAGGAATCGGCATCTCCGGATTAAGCAATTTGCGTTTAACGGTTTTACTACCATCCGGCATTATTTTCACGATCGCTATTTCCACGATCCTGTCAGACCCCAGGTTCACGCCCGTTGTTTCCAGATCAATTACCGCCAGTGGTTTTGTAAGTTGTAACATGCAGGCAAAAATATTGGTTTAAATGTTAGCGCTGATCGTTGATACAAACATCAGCATGGTTGCAGCCGGCTGCCCGTTTGTATATTTATTGAACAATTTTATTGGCAAAGGTAATCATATCTGTTCCATCAAAATCACCTGAACTCATCAGCAGCAAGTTAGCATTTTTGTAATGCTGTAGTTCAAGCCATTTTATCAATTCTTCTTTTTTATTCATAACCATCAGTTCCTCTTTATTGAATCCTTCCATTACTTTTTGTCTGGATAATTCAGGCATGCGTTTTAATGCGAGTGCATGGGCCGAATAAAAAATGGCTGCAACATCAGCATTTTTCATCACGTCTTTATACTGGATCATGAATTTTTCATTCAGGCTGCTGTAGGTATGCAATTCCAATACCGCGATCAATATCCTCTCCGGAAATTGTTGCTTCACCGCATCGATGGTGGCTTTCACTTTAGAAGGTGCGTGCGCAAAATCGCGGTAGATATTTACTGAATCACCGGCAGCTAATATTTCCAGTCTCTTGGCAGCACCGGTAAAACGGCTGATCGCCTGCACAAAAGTTTTTGCATCAACACCCAATTCCTTCGAGGCATACCAGGCTGCGTGAAGGTTTAAGAGATTGTGATCGCCGAAGATTTTTAACTCGGCCGTTTCATCTGCTAACCGGATCACCGTTTTCCCGTTCCTCAACTCATGAACAGGAATACCATAAGGAATTTTTCTGACCGAGGGATCTGCGCCCGCCGCCATTTCCCCTAACACGGCATCGGTTTGGTTATAGATCAATAATCCGTTTGGCTGGATCCTGTCAAGGAAAATGCGGAACTGCTCCAGATAATTTTCAAAGGTGGGAAACATATTGATATGATCCCAGGCTATTCCCGTGACGATCGCAATATGGGGGTAAAGAAAATGAAATTTCGGAACGGGGCGGAGCGCGCTTGCAGGATATTCATCGCCCTCACAAACGATTATCGGGGCATCGCTGATCCTGACAGACTGAGAAAATCCCCGGAGCCTTGCCCCGACCAGGTAATCAAAATCCTTTCCTGCTTGCTGCAACACGTGCATGATCATGGCCGTTGTCGTGGTCTTTCCATGACTCCCTCCCACCACGACACGCGTTTTTGTTTTGCTTTCCTGATAAATATATTCCGGGAAAGAATAGATCGTCAATCCCAGTTGTTTTGCCTTTTCTAATTCAGGATTATTTGGTTTGGCATGCATACCCAAAATAACGGCGTCGAGACCCGCATGAATTTTTTCAGGGAACCATCCATTGGCCTCAGGCAGTAAATGCTCCTGCAATAAGGCTGAGGCTGCCGGTTCAAATATTTCATCATCACTGCCGCTGACAGCATATCCTTTTTTTTTCAGGCTGATGGCCAATTGGTGCATGACACTGCCCCCTATGGCAATAAAATGTACGTTCATTGATTAAAAATAATGCTCAATATCAAGGTTTTAATTGACTTAAAAAAAGAAAGGCTTTCACTTGCATTTTTGAATTTTTTATATTTATTTTGAGATACCCTTATCATCATTCATTTCCTTTCTTTCATTATCCTTCCGATCAACCGTACCTGTATTTTGTGTTTATCTCCTATGGACAACCAGCAACACTGGTTAATAAACATAAAAAATACCACAAATGAAAAAAGTAATTCTGGTTATCGGGCTGATCGTATTTGTTGCGATCACGCTGGCATCATGTTCGGCACAAAGAAGCGGTTGCAAAACTACCCAAAATTATATTGGCTACGGAAGCCGTTAACGGGAGTTCACGATCGCAGTAAGTCGTTAAGGTTATCTTGTTTAAGATAACTTTTTTTATTTCCAGATCACGACAAGCATTCCTGCAAAGACCAAGCCGGCACCCAATAAAAGCCTGGGGGTCACGGGTTCCTTTAAAAAGATAAAGGACAGGAGCACCACCAGCAGCAAACTCCCCTTATCGATGATGCTTACTTCAGATGCTTTTCCCAGCTGGAGCGCCCGGTAGTAAAATAACCACGACAAACCCGTGGCGATGGCCGATAAGATCAAAAAAAACCAATTGCTCCTGGACAGGGTGGGCAGTTCGCTCGTTGATTTTTTGAACAGGACGACCGACCAGGTAATCAATAAAATGATTGCCGTGCGGATCGCAGTTGCCAGGTCAGCATCGATATTTTTTAAGCCCGCCTTTGCGAAAATTGCGGTCAGGGCGGCAAATAAAGCCGATAGCAGCGCAAAATATACCCATGGGGAAACTGTAAACATCTTCAGGAATTATCCACGCAAGGTAAATGTAAATTACAGATCAATGCAAACGGAGATCCCGCTTTTTTCCTTTGTTGTCGATGATGATTGCCGAGAGGACGGAGTCATCAATATTTAAAAATCGTGACGATTGCGATAAGAAAGAGGAACCGTAATACAACTCCTGTTTTCGCGATGTCCCGTTTTTATAGGTCAATATAACGGCGACATCCGATGGTTGCACGCTGAGACAATTGATCTTCCTTTTTAATTCAAAGATTTTGACGGGACCCCTGTTTTGGCCTGCAGCCAAAAGACAACTGTTTCCCGCACTTTTTAATTTCACCAGCGCTTTGCCATTACCCGGAATAAAAATTCCGCTTTCCAGGATCGATTCAGGCCTGAAATTTCCCTTTCCGTCGCCTTTTAAAAACAGGCCGTTCAGCGCATCATATCTTCCCGTTGACACTTCGGTCCCGTAATCATTTCCATTCATGACAATATCCAGGTTCCCATCTCCGTCAAAATCCTCTGCGACCATTCCATTGATAACGGAGAATTGAGCCTGCGCGGGCAGGGGTATCATGGTAAATTTGCCATTGCCCTCATTCCGGATATAGGAAGTTTGAAAATTATTGGCAGCTAAGATGGTAGCCCCCTTTTTTTGCTCAGGGCTGAGCACCTGATCCATCGTAGCGGTCGCATAGGATTTATAGTCAGGGAATTTTTTGCGCATCGAGGTCATCTGCTTTAACAGATCATCACGGGTTTCAGACGGGAATTCCTTCCTATCACCATTTTTATCCGGCAGGTACAAGGAGGTGATCATATCATACACCCCGTTATTGTCAAAATCTTTCCCGTAGACCCGAACGGGGTATGCGTCGCTGGCGCGATAAAAAGAATTCTGACCCAGGTTACCCACGACATAGTCTATGTCGCCGTCATTGTCAAAATCACCGGCAACGATGGTATTCCACCAGCCTGTTTGATTGCTGATGCCGGAAGCGGGAGTGATATTTTTGAACACTCCATGATCATTCTTTAAAAAAGTAACCGGCATCCATTCCCCCGCAAGCACCAGGTCAGGCCAGCCATCATTATCAAAATCTGTCCAAATGGCGTCACATACCATGCCGATGTTGTTGAGATCCTTTGCTACCTGATCTGTCACATCTGTAAACTGAACATGACCATTTTTTGAATCATTGCGATAAATAAAACTCGACACCGCCTGGGGATATTCCCCGGGTTTTACCCTGCCTGACACAAATAAATCCAGATCACCATCATGATCATAGTCTGCCGCACGAACGCAAAACTTGCTGGTAAAATTTTTTGGCAATGCCGTTGAATCCAGCGTAAAATTTCCCTTGCCGTCGTTTATATACAACCTGTCCTGGTATGCCACGCTGCCGGCGGCGTTTTCATAACCGCCGCTGCATACATACAAATCCAGGTCGCCGTCACCATCGGCATCAAACAACAACATGCCTTCGTCGTCGGCAATTTTATTTTTTGCGTCTGCATCCCTGATCAATGGTCTTTGAATAAATTTTCCATTGGGTTGCTGCAAAAATATTTGAGCACTGTAGGAAGCCGAACCGCCGATAATGATATCGTCCAGTCCATTGCCATCCACATCGCCAACGGCCAGGGAAGGACCATATTCAGAAAATTTGTGGGGCAGTAATCGTTGAATATTAAAATCAATAAAATCGTTTTCCTGTTGCTGGTAGTGGATGTTGACGGAGTCCGTTACTTCCTTAAAGAGCGAATTGTCCGCCAGCGAATGATGCTCGTAGGAAAAAGTACGGTCGGCATCCGCGATATTTATTTTCAATACCTGGTCTGCTTTTATATGCTGCAGCAGCTGCATTTTTTTATTGGGCCATTTTACCATAACGGAATCCACCACCGAAACATTCCCCAGCCCGAAATGCGCGATATCCTGTATGGTTGACAGGTACCCGCGGTAAGGCGTGTATTCATACACCTGTTGTTTTCCATGATCATAATGCAGTTCTATCCATGCGCCCAATCCGTTTTTGTTCAAGCTGTCACCGGCGAGTTTAATTTGCAGGTAATGGTTATGATCTTTATTGTTATCCCGGGAGGTATTGCGAAATATCATCGCTTCATCATTGATGTTGTTTATGATCAAATCCATGGCTCCGTCATTATCCAGGTCCGCATAGGCGGCACCGTTAGAGAAAGCAGGGATGGTCAAACCCCAGGCTTTTGATACATCCGTGAAGGTGAGGTCTCCATTATTGCTGAATGCCGAACTGTGTATTTTTACCTGGGGGATCTGGTCCAATATGGATTGCTTGGAGGCATAGTTATTTGCCTGCTTGTGAAAATTGATAAAATCGTGATCGGTCACATCCTTTGGATAGCCGCTGGTGATGATAACGTCGCGGTAACCGTCATTATTAAAATCGACAACCAGGGGGGTCCAGCTCCAGTCTGTCTCGGCAATTCCGCTGTAAAAACTGATCTCACTGAATATGGGATCCCCGATTGAATCCAGGTTGTTTACTCTTGGTCCCTGGTTCAATTGCAAACTATTGCGAACATACTGATACTGGTATCCGAAATAATCGGAGTTCTGATACATCAGGTAATTGTTGGCATTTAAGAAAACTTTTTTGCGGTAGTTATCTGCAGGATTCATGTCCAGCTCGATCAGATCGGCCAGCCCGTCGTTATTGATGTCTTCGATATCCTGACCCATTCCATTGGCAGAGGTGTGCTTGAAGTAAGATTTTACTTTGTTGGTGAAGGTACCGTCGTGGTTGTTTATGTATAAGATATCATCGCCTACAAAATCATTGCTCACATAGATATCCTTCCACCCGTCCTGGTTGATGTCTGCAATGGTGGCATCATGCCCGAATCCTTCGAAGGTTATACCTGCCTGTTTGGAAACATCCGTAAATACGGGGTGTTTGAGGGAATCATTCCAGTCATTTCTGTACAGCCTGCCTGTACTGGGGAAAGAACCGTCTGAAACGATCGGCCGAAACAATCCGGCATTAAATCCTTTGGGGATTTCATTGACCGTAAGATACATGTCAAGGTCACCGTCATTATCGTAATCAAAAAAAGCAGCCATGGTTGAATAGAGCGTGTCCCCCAGTCCGTATTCCTTGGCCATTTCCTTAAAGTGGGGAACACCGTCTTTATCCGGACCCTGATTGATATACAAAAGATTTTTTCGCAGGTTGGGATCGGACCTGATCGTAGCGCATACGTAAATATCGGGCCATCCGTCGTTATTGATGTCTACCACAGATACCCCGCGACACCATTCTCCGTTGCCCCCAACCCCTGCGGCAGCGGTCACGTCATCAAATTTAAAATCTCCTTTGTTTAAATATAATTTGTTTGAAACCTGGTTTCCGGTGAAGTAAATGTCCTGCAAACCATCGCCGTTAAAATCACCGATGCCCACGCCGCCGCCGTTGTATATATTGGTCAGGTCAAATGGATTGACGGAATCATTTTCTGTGATTTGATTGTTGAAGTGTATCCCTGAATGCCCGGAGGAAACTTGCTGAAATAAGGTATTCTTGCTGTTGCAGGAATTCAACAAAAAAACAGCAGCAGGCAACATGCAAAAAATTGCTGATCTCTTGAAAGAAAACATGAAAACAATTTAATAAAAATAACGCACAAAAATAATCAGTAAACCCTTAACGATTTTGCTAAATAGTAAATGGGTCAAATGAAAAAGAGGCAGCGTTGACTCTGCCTCTTCAAATTTATGTTTACACGGTTGTAACCTTAATATCCGGGAATCTGCTTCAACACGGTTTTACCACCTGAATTTTCCTGATCTATCTGGTCAATCGGAATAGGGTTGTATTCACTCTTTCCTGCAGTAAATGTCACGCCCTGGTATTGGGCGGGATGCAATACCCCTTCTATTCCTGCAAAGGTATTCAGCGTAGTGGTCATATATCCTGCTGCCGGGTAAATCGGGTTACCGGCCTGCCATCTCACCAGGTCAAAGAAACGATGTCCTTCTTCAGCCAGTTCAAGGCGTCTTTCCATGATGATGGCCTTCATGGCTGTAGCACCATCAGGGAACGGAACGGCATAGTTTCCTATTTTATAAGTAGAAGAAGGAGTTCCGCCTGTATAGGTATATGATCCGGCTGCAAAAGTTCCGCTGGTAACCATGCCTGTCGGACTAGCAGCACGCGTGCGAATCATGTTCACATCGTTTGCTGCTCCTGTCAGATCCTGTGCGCTTCCCAGGACATCGCATTCAGCATCCCACAATAACACATCAGCAAAACGTATCAGGTTAACGTTATTGGCGTCCAATTCCACGTTTGCCCAGTTATTGCTCACGTCTGACAAAGTTCCCTGTTGGGCTTTTGCATATACATTTTTCTTAGGGCTGAAATGTCCGTCATCTGATGGGCTGCGAATCCAGACATCACCAGGATGAGGACCCCAGTCAAGATAGGGAATCCCTGCCCTGCCCATGGTCCAGTCGATACGCGGATCCAGGTTACCAACATAAGGAGTGGTAGGATCACTTACGTGGGGGGCAACCTGCCAGGCAGCATTGGCCAATGGTAAGCCATTAGCATCTGTCTTGTAGGCATCAGCCAGATCCTGTCCGGGATTCATGAATCCGCAACAAGCTCCGGGTCCGCCACCATAAGGGAAATTCAAATTGTCTCCATAAGCTTTTCCACCTGCAGGTCCTGAACCGTCGTTGACTGACATCTGGGCTGCAAAAACTGATTCGGAACTGTTTTTAGCACTTGGATCGGGGTTGAAATTATTTTGGAAATTGGTCTGCAACGCATATTTAGTGCCTAGCGGAGTCGTACCATTGGTGATCACATCAGTGAGCAAGGTCTTAGCCTGGTCATATTTCCCTTCAAACATATACACTTTAGCCAGGAATGCTTCGGCAGCGTATTTGTTGGCCTGACCTTTTGAAGGCTGTGTAGCGGGTAAATTGGTAGCGGCATATTGAAAATCAGCTTCTATCATCGGCCATATTTCAATATAATTACCGGAAGCATCAATATTGGGTGCATTCGGATTGGCAATCGTTACATTTTCATCAACAAAAGGAGGATAGTGAAATATTTTTCTCAATTCAAAATGGTAAAATGCGCGGAGGAATAAAGCTTCGGCCTTGAACTCGATGGTATCTGCAGCTGCCAGCCCCGTAGCAACCCGCATGGTGCGGATAACGGAATTGGCTCTCTGGATGGCATCGTATTCGGCATCCCATTTCTGGCTTAAATATGAGTTATTGTTTAGAGCATTCCACTGCATAATGGGGATAATGTCCTGCTGGTCATCAGTGGTAGATCCTTTATAGGCATCATCTGCGGCCACACTGCCATATACCCAGTTATCAGCTGCGGAACCCCATCCGGAATTATTGAGACCCTGCCCGTCCAAACCAGCATAAGCGCCAATCAGGATACCCTGAACACCTGCTTTATTGGCAAGAATTGCCGGGCTTAAAACCCCTTGAGGTGGTTTATTTAAGAAATTCTTACCGCAAGCAAATAGCAGCACCATCAGCGCTAAACTGCCCGGGATAATTAATTTATAATTTACTTTTTTCATAATGTGAATTTATAAAAGTTAAATACGGTAATTTATTTAAAAGGTTACATCAACGCCTACATTATAATTCTTTTGATTTGCAGGATAGTTACCCAGGTCAATTCCAAAATTTGTCTGGTCCTGTAAATTGGAACCGGATAATTCTGGATCCAGGCCGGTATATTTAGTTATGGTAAACAGGTTAGCGCCCTGGACAAAAATTCTGAATTTGTCAATGCCTACCCTTTTAAGAATTGCCGGCGAAATGGTGTACCCTATATTCAATGACTTAAGTCTTAAATAAGAACCGGGTTCAACATACCAGGAATTGGGAACGTTTGTACTGCTGAATGAACCCGTATTGGATATTTGCGGGTATTTAGGATTCAGGTTAGTAGGAGACCATGAATTTTGTATAAGGTCTTTTTGAACGTTACCTTCAAATATTTCCGGGAACACTGTCCAGTATTTAACGTAATTAAAAATCTTGGCGCCATACGATCCGTAAAAGAACGCAGAGAAATCAAAATTCTTATAGGAAGCTGCCAGATTAAACCCATAGGTAAACTTAGGATTGGGATTACCTATCCATGTTCTGTCATTGGCATCAATCTTTCCGTCATGATTGATGTCCGCATATTTAAAATTACCCGGAGCAGCACCTGACTGAGTTGGTGATTTGTTGACATCTGTGCTGTCTTTAAAATAGCCGATTACCTGATAGCCAAAAAATTCGCCCACTGCATGACCTGGGGCTACCCTGGTAAAAGCACCGATACGGTTTGACCCGGCATTTGTAAAGCCATCATAATATTGTACTCCTGGAGGGAGGCTGACGATCTTATTGGTATATGCAGTAATGGTCGCAGTAACATCAAAATGAAAATCACGGTT
>DATGFZ010000574.1:0-6434 GCA_035308805.1 Puia sp.
CAGTTTTTTCAACCCCTCACCGCTAAAGACAACGAATCGCCAGGGTTCCGTCAATTTATGCGTGGGTGCCCAGTTTGCATTTTCCAGGAGCTGCATCACGATCTCATCCGGGATTTTTTTCCCCGCAACATATTGCTCCGGAAAAACGCTTCTTCTTTTTTGAAAAAGCAAATTGAGTTGCACGGTGTCAAATACATTTTCATTGATCATTTCCATGACTGCCATTTTTTTTTGCGAATGTAAACCCTTTACAAGTCTTGGGCGTTTTTTTATCTTGCGGGCACGAATGCACTGCCTCCATCGCGGGGTCAGATGGCGATCATCCGTTCTCTCCGCGAATGGACCCTGGTGATCATTTGGATATCCATGTACGTTAGCTGCGCCAATTGAGAGAAAGGAAATAAACCATGACAGAATCGAAACGGGATAAAAAACTTTCGCCTATTTTTGAGTGAGCGGCCATCCGTTCACCAGCCTGACCGTTTGTTTATCCAATAAAATAAAATCAATATAGCAATGAAAAGGATTGTCCTGTTTTTGTTCCTGGCTAGCTGCCTGTTATCATGCAATCAACCGGCTAATCCGGCTGACAACGCAGCCGCTCCGGTCGCGGCGGACACAACCTATATCGTAAAAACGGGGGGTAACCAACTGATCCGGATTGACGGGAAATATAATGTCTGGACAAAAAAAATAGGCGACGGGAAGATTAAAGTGCTCCTGCTGCATGGCGGCCCCGGTTTCAGCCACGATTACTTTGAATGCTTTGAAGATTTTTTACCCAAAGAAGGTATTGAATTTTATTATTATGACCAGCTGGGCAGCGGGAACTCTGATGTGCCCACGGACACCACGCTCTGGAACCTGCCCCGTTTTGTGGAGGAAGTGGAGCAGGTCAGAAAAGGACTTGGCCTTGATCATTTTTACCTGTTGGGGCATTCCTGGGGAAGCATGCTGGCTATGGAATACCTGGACAAATATCAGCAGCATGTAAAGGCTGCCGTCCTGTCCAACATGACTGCCGGTATTTCAAGCTACGTGGCCTATACGGCAAAATTGAAACAGCAGTTTTTTACCCCCGCAGAACTGGCAACATACGATTCACTGGATAAAAGAAAGGCATACAACAGTCCGGAGTTCCAGAATTTGCTCATGTCCACATTGTATACCAAAGTGCTCTGTCAGATGCCGCTTGATAAATGGCCGGAACCGGTACTCAGGGCGTTTAAGAAAGCCAACCAGTCGATCTACATCCAAATGCAGGGTGTCGATGAATTTCATGTCACGGGAAATTTAAAAAACTGGGATATGTGGGGAAGGCTGCCACACATCGGCGTGCCCACCCTGGTGATCGGCGGGATCCATGACGAAATGAATCCTGAGGATATGAGAAAAGAAGGAAAATTAATTCCCAACAGCAGAACCTACCTATGTCCCAACGGAAGTCATCTAAGTATGTATGACGACCAGCTCCGTTATTTTACCAGCCTTATCGGTTTTTTGAAAGATGTGGAGAATGACAAATTCGTAGCTGATAAAAAATAAATGAACTTGGCGGGGGTGAAGGAAAAACCCGCTCCTGCTGCTCCTGCCATCGCTGGTATTCGTATACCCCTATGCGTTAGCTAATGCCCCCAACCTGATGCCGGGCCGTTGACGGTCGGGCGTGCGCGAGGCCACTACCATAATCACCTCGAAAGATCATTGCTGCAGCTGTCTCTTGTGATCAGCTGAATTTTTTCTTTCCGATCTCCCTTGCTTCCTCATCATCAATAACGGGCTCTACCTTCAGGTTCAATACGGCGTTCCAATTGAGTGACCAGGCGAATAAGGCTTTGGCATCATCGGTCTCGCAAACGGCAACCCCGGTTCCCGATGCCGCATTATGCCACCTTCCGATAAGGGTGATTTTTTCCCCGGCATCTTTTTTGTCGTCCTCCCCCGTCATGTGAGAAAATGCTTTTAAGACCTCGTGTCTTTTGTCCGACTGGACCTCCCAGGTAATCATGAATTTCATAATGGCCTCCTTTTTTTATTGGATGAACAGAAATTTTTGGTGACGACAACGACATGGCGCATGGTTTGCATGCATTTCTTTTTGGAGTTCTTGGGCTTTATTTGCCAGCGATAGGATGCTGACCGGAAATCAAAATTCGGGCAAAAGTTATTTAACTTTCGGCTAAAAATAAAAATTAAAAAATGGTTCACCGGCGGGCAAAGTGCCGGTGACCGGATACACCCGGGCAATGGTAGTTCTATTAATTTCAAACATGTATTTACAGCAAGGGGCAGGCATCGCCGGATCCCGGCGCCGGGAATTTTATTATTCACCAACCACATACTTCTGGATATGCAAACTTCACTGATAACCCCGGAAAGCGTTTTTCAGCATCACCTGGATGCTTTTGGAAATAATGACATCGAAGAAACGATGAAAGATTATACAGATCAGTCTGAACTTTGGACACCGGAAGGCCCGATCGTGGGATTACAGGCCATCTCCTCCTATTTTTCCTGGGCCTTTACACTTTTTCCAAAAGACAACACCACATTTGAACTGATAAAGCTGATCGCTAAACACAATAAAGTATACGTTGTCTGGAGAGCTGAAAGCCCGGTAGTCAATGTGTCCATGGCAACCGATAGTTTTGAAATGAGTGACGGTAAAATAGTCTGGCATAGTACGGCAGGGCAACTCGTGAATAAATGAATCCTCGCCGTCCACCGGGTCAGCCGCCGGTTCGGGCTTCAGACCATTCCGTAGCATTTTTCGTATAATCATATACGTTAGCCCATGGGCTCCAGGCAATAAACAAATCATGACAGAAAATGGTTTGGATAAAAAACTTTCTCATAATTTTGAGTCCGCGTTCATGCCGCGGGTAACCAGCAAAAAAATAATAAATGAATACCACTACCATAAAAGCCTTTGGAACAGAAGCGCCCGATGCTGATTTAAAACAACTGCAGATCAATCGCAGAGAGGCGACTGAAAATGATGTTGAAATAGAAATCCTCTATTGCGGCGTCTGCCATTCAGATTTGCATTTTGCAAAGAACGACTGGGGGATTTCGGTTTATCCTGTTGTCCCCGGACATGAAATCGTTGGCAGAGTAACCAAAACCGGCAATAAAATTACCAAACATAAAGTGGGAGATACTGTTGCCGTTGGTTGCCTGGTAGACAGTTGCCGGACCTGCAACAGCTGCAGAAAAGATTTAGAACAATACTGCCTCAATGGATGGACCGGCACCTATGGCGGAACCGACAAACATTTGGGCGGCCCCACATTTGGCGGCTATTCGGAGAAAATTGTGGTGGACGAACATTTTGTCCTGAAAGTGCCTTCCCATTTAGACCTGGCGGCCGTCGCACCCCTGCTTTGTGCGGGCATCACCACCTGGTCACCCCTGAAACATTGGAAAGCAGGCAAAGGAAGCAGGGTCGCGGTAGTCGGCCTGGGTGGTTTGGGACATATGGCAATTAAGCTGGCAAAAGGACTCCAGGCTGAAGTCACCTTGTTTTCCCGGACACCCGGGAAAGAAAAAGACGCCATGAGGCTGGGAGCCGATAAAGTAATCATTTCGACCGAAGCAGAGCAAATGAAATCAGTATCCGGGCAATTTGACCTGATCATTGACACCGTCCCCTATAGCCATGACATCAACCCATACCTGGGGACCTTAAACATTAGCGGCACATTGGTGCTGGTGGGTTATTTGGGCGAACTGGATCCCACGCTCAATACCGTCCCCATGATTCTCGGGAGAAAATCAGTAGCCGCTTCCCTGATCGGCGGGATTGCCGAGACGCAGGAATTACTTGATTTTTGCGGAGAGCACAATATTGTATCCGACATAGAAATGATTAACATGCAGGACATCAACGATGCTTACAAAAGAATGCTGAAAAGCGATGTCCGCTATCGTTTTGTCATTGACATGGCTTCATTCAAAAATTAAGCGCTGCGCCAATGTTTATCTACGTGTGTGTATCTGCGTTATACACAGCATTGAACAGGATGGATATAATGTTTGATGGGTTGGCGCGGCAGCCGGTAATAAAAAAGGACCTGCAGTCTGGTGGGGGGGAATTGAACATTCTTTCAAGACAGGTAAAAATCCTGGATATCGTTTGGATAGAAAACCCTGGAATATTTTTAACCGGGCTGTGGTGCAGTGGCAACGTTAACCCATAAACCTGTAGATACCTGATGTTTGAAAAATTCAAAAAAAACTTTCCTCAGCTAAAGGACAAATGGGACGAGTATACCGGCTATTATAAAAGAATAGAGGTCCCTGCAAAATCTGCCTTATTGAAGGAAGGTGAAATTGCCAGGAAGGCCTACCTGATCGAAAAAGGCTGTATCCGCGTTTGGTTCAATCACCAGGGCAAGGACATCACCTTTCAGTTCTTCTTTGAAAATGAGGGCGTATCTTCCCTCGAAAGCTTTAGAAAAAACATTCCCAGCTATTTTACGATAGAGACCGTTGAACCCTGCGTCCTTCATTGGATCCGAAAAAATGACTTTGACCGGATGATAAATGAGACTATCGGGATACCTGAATTGAGAGAGCAGATGATGAACGTGCTGCTGGAACGCCAGCTTCACTACATGAAACATTTTCTCTCTTTCATCAAAGACACGCCTGCGCAGCGATATGTAAACCTGATCACTGACTATCCCAAAATTGTTCAGCGCATACCGCAACAATACATCGCTTCCTACCTGGGCATAACGCCTGTTTCACTGAGTCGTATCCGCAGCAGGCTGGCTAAATAGCATTTCTTATCTTTTGTTATTTTCACTGGAAAAATAACTGGTCACTTTTGTACAAAACAAATCATGTTATGAAAGCAGCAGTAATCGAAAAATTCGGAGACATTCCACAGTTCAGGGATTTTCCCGAACCCGCAACCGAAAACGGCGATATACCCATAATGGTAAAGGCAGCCGTGCTGGAGAACTTTGATAAACTGACGGCGGGCGGAACACACTATGCCAGCAAGCACATCTTCCCTGCTTTTCCGGCAATTGTCGGGCATAGCGGGGTGGGTGTATTGACAGACGGTTCACTGGTGGCCTTGGTGGCGTTGAGCCACCCTTTGGCACCATGGCTGAAAGGACCGTCATTCCCGCCCGCCACAAAGCCTATATCACCCCGGTTCCCCAGGGGATCGACCCCCTGGTGGCAGCCGCACTGCCGGCTGCTGCACTAACCTCCTTTTTCCCCTTGACAGGCAGTGCCGGCTTGCGACAGGATGAAACCGTACTGATCAATGGGGCAACGGGCGTCTCCGGAAAACTGGCAATCCAGGTAGCCAGGTTGCTGGGTGCGGGACTCATTATCGGAACAGGCAGGGATAAAGCAGGTCTTCAGCAAATAAAACAACTGGGAGCCGACGCAGTCATTGACCTTACACAAACGGACCTGCAGATTCAGGATGAATTTGCCCAACAGGCGGGAAAAGGCTATGATATCGTGCTTGACTTTCTCTGGGGGCACCCAACCGAACTCTTGTTGAAAACACTTGTTCCCCGCAAAGCGGGTTTTGCCACGCACACCACGCGTTTTGTCCAGATCGGTCAGTCAGCAGGCGCCAACATCACCTTACCTGCAGAAGCGCTCAGGACTTCGGGGCTTGAGCTGACGGGGGTGGGCAGGATTGCACCGGAGGTGATTCCGGCTGCCCTGGGCCAGGTCTGGCACTGGTCAGCCGAAAACAAACTTACCATGGATATTGAAAAAATACCCCTGGCGGATATCGCATCAGCATGGCAACAAAAGACTTCAGGCAAAAGACTGGTCATCGTTCCATAGCTGTCTGTTCCGGTCTGGCTGATATTCGTACAGACATGAACGTTAGCTGGTCCCGCCCTTTACTGTTCCGGTTCTGCGAGGTCCTCATCCCGATAAATGCGGAGTCCCGATTATTGATGAACATCTGTAACTTTATTTCCCGTTGGCTGGTGCCCTATTGTCCAAAATCCGCCATTCAGCGGTGATTATATACAAGTTTATCTTTGCTGATTTTTTTAAAATTTTATTTTATCTCTGTAGCAATAATATTTTGCCATTTCAACAACGCAACTTGCTTGATAAATTCCTTTATAAATTGGACTATAAGATGTATCGCCAGATTTATTTATATGCATTGTAGTAACTGGAGCATCGCCATATTCAATTTTATAAACCTTATCAGAACGATTACATTTTGGGCAAATAACTTTTCCTAAAGTATTTTTCTTGTATTTAATAGGAAGATTAAAGGTCATTTCCATTACATCGGAATCAAATGTTTTTAAAGAAGCAACAAGAATGGTATCTATTCCAATGCCAGTGCAAAAAAAATCAAATGATTTTTCAGTAGTTGGAGTAAATGTAATGTGAAAATCTCCTTTTGCATTGGCTTCAGTTTTTGCTAAAAGTTT
>DATGFZ010000575.1:0-1999 GCA_035308805.1 Puia sp.
GTCAAAAATTTCTATCGGAAATTCAAAAAGATTTCGTCAATAATTTTACGCATGAATTCAAAACGCCATTGGCCGTTATGAAGATCGCAGCAGAAGTGCTTGCGCAGGAATCAATCATTCTTCAGCCGGGAAAATTGCAACGATATACTGAAATCATAAAAAATCAAACGGAACACTTGCAAAACCAGGTCGGGAGGTTGCTCAAAGCCGCTTCTTCCGACAACACGAACCTGCACATCGAAAAAGAAAATATCGACGCACACCTGCTTATCGAGCAAGCCTTGGATAAAGTACAACCCCTTATCGAAGAAAAAAACGCGAAGGTCGAAATAAAAATGGATGATTCCGGTAATCAGATGTACGGAGACAAAGCGCACCTGGAGCTGGCTGTGGTTAATCTTTTGGAAAATGCTTTGAAATATTCACCAGATCCGCATATTGTTGTGGAAGCGGGAAAATCGGAAAACGATTTTTTCATCAAGGTCAAGGACAACGGAATCGGAATTGAAAAAAAATATATTAAAAATATTTTTAAAAAGTTTTACCGTATCCCAACCGGGGATGTCCACAACGTAAAAGGGTTTGGGTTAGGGTTGAATTTTGTAAAGCGGATTATTGACGCTCACGACGGGAAAATAAAAGTAAACAGCATCCCGGGCATCGGAACCGAATTTAAACTCGTAATACCAGTTAATTAATATATATGCAAAGCGCAAAAGCAAAAATTTTGTTGGCCGAAGATGACCTCTCCTTGGGCTATGTCATAAAAGATAATCTTGCAGAGGCAGGGTATGAGGTGGTGTTATGTCCCGATGGACAAACGGCAATTGATAAGTTCGATAAAGACGATTTTAATATATGCCTCCTTGATGTCATGATGCCCAATAAAGATGGCTTCGCGGTGGCCAAAAAAATTCGCCAGGCAAGCGACCTTGTTCCGATTATATTTCTCACTGCAAAATCATTGGAAGAAGACAAAATTAAAGGATTTTTGACGGGAGCTGATGATTACATCGTTAAACCGTTCAGCATGCAGGAACTGCTCATGCGCATTGATGTTTTCTTGCGGAGAAGCAAAAAAATGTATTCCGACACAGCCGTTACATTCGACATTGGAAATTTGCATTTTTCTTACACCGATCTCAAACTCACGATTGATCAGCAGATATTTAATCTTACTCAAAAAGAAGCCGACCTGCTCAAGTTCCTCTGCGAGCATTCAAACCGCATTCTAAAAAGAGAAGAAGTGTTGCTAAATGTATGGGGAAAAGACGATTATTTTTTGGGAAGAAGTATGGACGTGTTCATCACCAAGCTCAGGAAATATTTCAAATCAGACCCCAAAATAAACCTCGAAACAATACACGGCGTCGGCTTTCGTTTTAATGCTCCTATGGAGGTTCAATAACCATTTGTTAACTGTGCGTCAATACTATTTTTTTTGGTTTCCGTTATTAATCCCAGTTTACTTGTTTTAACCGCTGATTAACTGGGAAGATTTAAAAAAATATGGCAATCTATAATAGCTTTGCCACCAAAAAAAAGGTGCTTAACCTATGCAGAAAAAAAGTTTGATATTTTTTATGGGTTGTATTTTTGCCTGCTCTTTGATTATGGCGCAGCCACGTGCTGATACAATCCAATTGAAATTGCCGCAAGCGGAAAAACTCTTTTTAGACAGCAACCTGCAATTACTCGCCCAGCATTATAACATCGATGCCCAGCGGGCTCTGGTTATCCAAGCAAGACTTTGGCCAAATCCTAATTTCAGTATTTCCCACGGACTTTATTCCGGTACATTAAACCAATTTTTCCCGACAGGCGCAAACGACGAAACCTCGGCTACCTTGTCCCAATTGCTTCTGCTTGCAGGAAAAAGAAATAAGCAAATCAAACTGGCTCAGGAAAATACAAAGCTGAGTGAATACCAGTTTTTTGATTTATTAAGAACACTAAAATATACACTCAGAACCGACTTCTTCAATATTTATTACCTGCA
>DATGFZ010000576.1:0-2215 GCA_035308805.1 Puia sp.
AAAATGAATGGTTGGTGCCGGGTGAGGATTGCGTGGAGATTAACTGCCGCCAGATCCCATTTCCACTTCTCACATTTCCCTGTATTCAAATGCTTTTATTGGTAAATTTGCCCATAATTTTTTCTATTGCGTTATTTAAAATCGCTCAATAAATATTTGTGGAAATATCGCTGGCTTTTTTTGCTGGGTATCGTGTTTATTGTGCTTTCCAATTATTTCCGCATACTCGCGCCTCAGGTAACCGGTTATGTCGTGAATCTCGCAGAAAAACAAAACTCGGTTGATCGTAGCAATACCCAAACTGTCGCAGAGTCTACCAAGTTGCGCCAGACTGAAAAAAATGACAGTGTAAATTATGACATCCTGGTAAAAAAGTTTATCAGGAAAATTGACCAGGCAAGACCAGCCTTCGGGAAAAAAATACTCATTTGCGGGATCACTTTACTAATCCTTGCCTTGGTCAGCGGCTTTTTTACCTTCCTGATGCGGCAAACCATTATTGTGATGAGCCGGCATATCGAGTTCGATCAAAAAAACGAAGTCTACACGCATTACCAGGAATTGCATGCCAATTTTTACAAAACGCACAGCACAGGTGACTTGATGAATCGCATTGCCGAAGATATCAGTCGAGTGCGCATGTATACCGGGCCGGCAATGATGTACCTGATCAATCTCATCGCCGGTATTGGCTTCAGTTTGTTTTTTATGCTGAGAAAGGATGCCCTACTTTCTTTATACGTCCTCACGCCTTTACCCATTCTTGCGCTCACCATTTATTATGTAAACAACATCATTCACAAAAGAAGTGAACGCATACAGGGGTTACTCAGCAATCTTACAACCAACGCGCAGGAATCATATAGCGGAATACGCGTAATAAAATCCTATGTGCAGGAAAAAGCAATGCTCCATGCCTTTGATACCAACAGTGAAGAGTATCGCAAAAATGCAACCAATCTCGCCAAAGTGGAGTCCATTTATTTTCCTTCAATGGGACTGATGATCGGCTTAAGTACTTTGCTTACCATAATGATCGGCGGATTTTATGTAATTTATGGAAGCCACAATACCGACCTTGGTACGATAACCGAATTTGTGATTTATATTACCATGCTCACTTTTCCGGTAAGCGCGATCGGCTGGGTAGCCAGCATGATACAACGCGCATCCGCCTCTCAAAAAAGACTGAACGAATTTTTAGATACAGTTTCCGAAATCCGGAATCCCGATAAACCAACGCTGAAAAATGTTCAAGGAGATATTTCCTTTCGCCATGTGGAGTTTGTGTACCCGAATACCGGTATTCATGCATTGAAAAATTTCAACCTGCACATTTCCAAAGGTCAAAAAATAGCGATCATCGGGAGGACGGGCAGCGGCAAAACGACCATCGCGCAATTGTTATTGAGAATGTATGATCCGACAACAGGATCAGTCAATATCGACGGAACAAACCTTACTGAATTTGATCTGCAACATTTGCGCAGACAGATCAGTTATGTACCGCAGGATGTTTTTTTGTTCAGTGATACGGTTGCCAACAATATTCGCTTCGGAGTAGCCGGAGCCGATGACAAATTGGTTCGTCAGGCTGCTCAATATGCCAGTGTTGAAAAAGAAATTCTTGGATTCTCTGACAAATACGAGACAATGATCGGCGAACGGGGCGTTACCCTCAGCGGGGGACAGAAACAAAGAATTTCCATTGCCCGCGCATTGATTAAAGACCCGGAAATAGTAATATTTGATGATTGTCTCAGCGCAGTCGATACAAAGACCGAAAAGGAAATCATCGAAAACCTGTATAATTATCTGAGGGATAAAACAGCGGTAATCATTACCCACCGCATATTTGCGCTATTCAATTTTGATAACATAATCGTTATGGACGAAGGAAAAATTATCGAAACCGGAACTCATCAGCAGCTACTTGCAAGTAACGGCTATTATGCATATCTTTATGAACAACAGCAACAACAGGACAGGGAACAGCATGTGGCTTCCTGACATTTCAGTTGCAAACTTTATCCTCCGGCAATCACGATCCAAATTTTGTCAGTTCAAAAACAATATTATATTTGTGACTTCTAAAAGCTAACTGAATTATAAATCCTAAAAAAATTATCTGTGACGTACGAAAATAACGAAAAACGAATGGAAAGCGTTTTCAGCAAACGCATACGAGCCGGCAAAAGAAGAACATATTTTTTTG
>DATGFZ010000577.1:0-2305 GCA_035308805.1 Puia sp.
GCATATTTATGATACACATTCAAAACAAAATCCCATTTCACAGGTTTTACAGGATGCCGATTTTCAAAACATGGAACTCATTATAGGATATGTGAATCCCAATGAATCCAGGTTGCTGGCAAATATTGCGCTCCAAAAACATATTCCTTTTATTAATGTGAATCTCCCGAATAATTCCAACATCACCAATAACCCGGATTTGATCTTGTTGAATTCCACTTTAAAAACCCATTGCGAATCCATTTACAGGTTTCTCCAAAAAAATTATGCGACATCCTCGATCACCTATTTGTACAATAAAAGCTCAATGGGAAATGATTTGAAAAATTATTTCACCGACGTAGAAAAAAATACAAAAAGCGTTTCCCTGCATTTGAAGTATATTTTATTAACAGAACCCTTTAATCAAAACCAATTACTTCCTTATGTTGATAGCATGAGGCAAAATGTTTTTATCGCCGGCAGTCTCAATGAAACTTTCTCAAAGAATCTGTGTGCACAATTGGCGTCGCTTGGCAAGGCATATTCCATGACCATCATTGGGATGCCAACATGGGACAATATAGATTTCGCTCAATCGGGTTTTAATGGTCTTGAAATTTATTACAGCACACCATTTTATAATAACCCCAATGACTCGCTGGTTAAATATATTCAGCAATACTTCAAGACAAAATTTTACTCGCGCCCGAGCGACTTGGTTTTTCGCGGGTACGAAACGGTTTATCATTTCGGAAAGCTCTTAACGCTCTACGGAAATGATCTGGGCAAGAATATTGGCGAAAGAAAATTTAAGGTCTTTAATGATTACGATATCGAGCCTGTTCTGCTGAGCAAACAGACTCCGACGATTGATTATTTCGAGAACAAAAAATTATACTTCATTAAAAAAACTGATGGTAACATCAGTGCTGTCTATTAAAATCCATATAGTCCCAACATAGAATTTTATTGATCCCTTTCTGATAAACCGAGGGCTCCGCGGACCATAATAATTTTATTACACGAGCCACAATAAAATTTAAACTTATTGCGTCGGAAAGATTAACATAATAATCTCCCTGATTTTTCCATTGTTATTGTAATTTTATTTCCACATGAAGAAATTATTTGTGTTATCCTGTTTTGTATTGGTCTGTTTTTCCTTTACCAAAGCAGTTCATTTTTTTATGACCGAAGAACCTGTACCGATCCCAGCAAGCCCCCAACGTAGCGGTAATGCCGACAAGGGATATGAATATCTCATAACGGGAGATTATTTAAAAAGCGGGATTCCTTATAATTATTTCAAACTCGCTTACGGAAAAAACAACAGCAGTTTTCTAAAACGCGATAATTTAAATGCAGACATCAGTTATGAATATACTGCGGTAAAAGCACCGAACGGAGAGATTGTTGTCGCACCAAATTGTTTGCAGTGTCATGCACAGGTTTTCGACAATAAATTAATTATCGGTTTGGGAAATTCCAGCGTAGATTTCACAGGCGGACAAAAACTAAATCCCAAAAAATTCGAAGTTGCAGAAAATTTTCTGTTAAAAGCTGATCCCAGAAAATATGAAGCTGCTGAACCTTTTTTTAAGACCGCCAAGGCAATAAGTGCGCAACTGCATACCCAGGTGCGCGGAGTAAATGCTGCGGACCGGCTCGCTGCCTTGCTTGCAGCCCACCGCGATCCACAAACGTTTAAATGGAATAATAAACAGATGATGGACATTCCCGACGAGGTCATTCCATCTGACGTGCCGGCATGGTGGCTGTTGAAGAAGAAGCACGGCATGTTTTATAATGGTTTTGGGAGAGGTGATTTTGGAAAATTTCTAATGGCTTCAAATCTGCTAACGGTTAACGACACCTCCGAGTCGTCAGAAATAGATAAACATTTTAATGACGTTCTTGCTTATCTTAATTCTCTGCAACCGCCGAAATACCCTTATCCGGTTAATAAACAACTGACAAAAGAAGGTGGCATTTTGTATATTAGAAATTGCGCAAAGTGTCATGGTAACCGTGATGAGTACCCCAATTTATTAATCCCTGAATCGACAGTTAAAACCGATTCCTTTTTGTACAAAAGCAACTATCAAAACCCCCAGTTTGTGGAATGGTTCAACAGCAGTTGGTTTGCGCAGGGTGATCATCCTGCGAGGCTTCAGCCTTTCAACGGTTATATTGCCCCACCTCTCGATGGTATCTGGATCACCGCTCCGTATTTGCATAATGGATCGGTCCCTACCCTTGAAGGGGTTTTAGACAGCAGACTTCGCCCAAAATACTGGTCGCGCAATTTTGATAATCCGGAATA
>DATGFZ010000578.1:0-5821 GCA_035308805.1 Puia sp.
AAACTTTATTCCACGATTCCTTTTGCTCCTTACTGATGGACTGGATGTGTTCATTCATAAAATCAATTTAAAATGGAAAAGAAATTAAAGGTACCAAGAAGCCGGAAAAAAGAAGTACAGGGAACAATATCCGTTAACTTACAAGCCGCTTGTCCATTTTCCCCAAGTCAAACCAGCAATTTTGTTGAGATAAATAAAACACAATGCTCATTGTTGTAAAAGTATAAAAATGAAGCGCCGGCTTGTTCATCCAATTCTTGGTAGAATCAGCAAAGAGCAGGTTGTACAATTTGTTTATAAACGATACGGTCAACAATTGGGCAACTGGAAGTATAAAAAATAAACAGACCAATTGCAATCTATATCCCTAAGACATAAGACCGTGACACTGACCAGTAGTTGGTATTTCCTTCCTCATTTGTGCGTTTAAATACCCATTCCGCCATTATCCTGACATTTTTTCCCCCTTATTCACTTCCGGAATTGCTGGTCATGTTTTTGTTTAATTCTTTGTTAAGTAAAGTAAAATATTTTAAATATACTAAATTTTTTAGTATATTTATGCTAAATAATTGATTAATGAAAAAGACAGTGGCACAGCAACAATCCCTGCTCATTCAGCACGCGGGGTACCGGCAATATGAATATTTGGTGATTTTGAACCCGCATGAAGACCTGCGCAAAAAAATATCTGGAGTAAAGGAAGACTTTGCTTTAAAATTTGATTCACCAGCTGCGCGCTGGGGCAAACCCTATCTTGCCCTTGCCCGATTCAAACAGTTTGCCATGATGGAAGAACGCATCATGAATAATCTGAAGACTGTGGCTATGGGGTATTATCCGTTCAAGGTGGAACTTTCTAATTTCGGATCTTACCCCTCGCACACTATCTTTATCAATGTGACCACAAAGGA
This sequence comes from Puia sp., assembly GCA_035308805.1. Lineage (GTDB taxonomy): Bacteria > Bacteroidota > Bacteroidia > Chitinophagales > Chitinophagaceae > Puia. Next base: position 915 of record DATGFZ010000578.1, read on the forward strand.
ACCGATCAAAAACTTGGTGAAACAAATCAAGCCCTGGCAGAGATTATTAAAACTCGATGAGGACAATAAGCCGCATTTTCTGGATGATCCTGCATTCACCATTGCGCGGCAGTTAAAACCCTGGCAATATGAGAGTGCCTGGGCAGAATACCAGCACAAACATTTTACGGGAAGATTTATTGCCGACAGCATGCTGCTCCTAAAAAGGAATATAGGAGAGAAGGGTTATCAGATCGCCGCACGTTTTGAGTTTCAGAATTTGCCAGTTACCACGGTGCAAGGAGAGTTATTCAGTTAAGCATTCTATTTTTTCTTTATGTATAATCCTTTTCCTTTATTTACACCCTCTCTTTTACAAGCTCAGCTTTCCCAACCAAAGGGAAAGCGTTTTTTTGTGAGGCAAACTTTTCCAAGAGGCATGCATGAAGGATTAAAAGCCGCTTTTTTGTTTCGCGGGTATACGGAAGAAGAGAAAAATATGGCAGAAGAACACTTTCAAAATCTTCGTCACGATCCGAATGCATTTTTATATGAAGCAAATGATAACACGCATTTGGAAAAATTAAGGACTGCAGCGAGACAACCTTCAGGGTTTAAAATTTATTATGTATGTAAAACAAAATGGGAATGGAGACCTCCTCCGGTATATCAAACTAAAATAAAAAAATTTATCCAGCACTACCATGCTGGCTGGAGAACAGCAAAAGGAAAAAATAAGGTGATGGTAGGACTTCTTGAAGAGTTCGGTGATATTTTCCTTAAATTTAGCTTCGATACGGAGGTTGATAAAATTCCTTTTGACGAGATCGAAAATTTTTAATTATGTGCCTTGACATTTCTTATTACTCCGCGCTGGAACTCCTTGACGATTATTTCCCCTCTCTGACGCATGACCAACAAATTGATTTTGACATTGATTCATCCATTCATGTATTGGCAATGGGGTATAAAAAATATCCTGTTGTGCTCTTTCGGGACGGAGGCTTTCACCGGAATTATTTTGAATGGTGCATCATTCCCGGCTACATGGATACGCCGGAGAAAATAAAAATGCAAAGGCCAAAAATGGCAAATGCTCGAGCAGAAAAAATAATTCTTGATAAAAAATCTTTTTGGCATCGGATTCGGAAAAACAGGTGTTTAATACCCGTGACCGGCATTTATGAGCACCGGCATATTGGCAGATGGAAAAATAAAGTGCCGTATCTCGTTCAGCAGGCGAATAGAAAAATGTTTTGTATTCCAGGCTTGTATTATTACAATCCAAACATTCCTACCAATATTGAAACAGGTGAAACAGCAGGTATGTTTTCCCTCATAACACGAGAAGCGAATGCTGCGATGAAACAAATCCATAATGACGGGGAGAACAAATGGCGCATGCCTTTATTCCTGCCAAAAGAAATGGAAATGAAATGGCTCGAACCGGATCTCAGCGATGAACAGATCGCGGGAATTCTTTCTTTTGAAATGCCATCTGAAAACCTTTGTACAACTCCGGTATGGTCCATACGCACAACCAAACCCCGTCCCGACGGTAAATTAAAGAATGAATTATTTGACTGGCCTAATCTGCCGCCGCTCGGTAATGACAATGGCGAATTGCAAACTGCCCTGCTGTTATAAAAAGTAAGCAGACCTGAGGTTTTTTTTCGATTTTCCTAGCCCTAACAATTTGTTTTTTACCGTTTTTGCATCCGAATTCATGAAAACCTCCACCGGAGGAGGTCGGGTTCCGCCGTTTTAAGGTTATGACGGATTCATTTTGTTCATCCAGCAGATGTCTAGACGTTTGCGTAAGATTGGCTGTCGGTTATCGGAGAAGTATTTATTTTGAGATCAAGAGCCTTAACATCAATGAAAACAATGCTTTCATCATGGAAAACCGAGCAGTCAGGTTTTATGGTAAAAAATTTAAGGTTCTTGTACGGAAGAATTCATTTAAATTGACAAAGAATTAAAAATTCATCAATGCCGGTAGCATTTACCATTCACGTCACTAAGGAGATATTAGCCCGGGCAAAATACTGCGGGCAGGATCAGCAGCAATTCATCGGCGATAAATGCGCAATAGCTGTCGCGCTGCAGGATCTCTTTCCCAATGTTTTTGTCACGGGAAATCATATCCATCCATTCGGCTTTGACCAGGAAGGAATTTCGGAAATGACCATCGTATTGCCACTGGTCGCCCAGAACTTCATCAAAGTTTTTGATTCACTGGTTGCTATGCCAAGGGTCAGGCTCTTGCTCCCCGAACTTGCTTTTGACATTATTATTCCCGATAGAGTTATCGAACAGATCAATATCGATGACATCAAACATATGAAGCCCGTGCAAATGGCGTATTAATATTCGTTTATCGTTTACTGGATGCAGGTCTTTTTCTTAAGCCTCAGATTCCCTTGAGTATCCACGCCTAATTTCAGATCATTGTGTATTACAACAGAAGGTGTTACAGACGGGCTTGGCTTTCGGATTTCCTGATCCTTTCGGTATGCATTTTTTCAATCGTCACTTTTTTATTCGCAAGAGTCTTTTTTGACCAGAGCATGCGGTATTATCGATCAAAAGGGCGTTTGTAAATTTGGCAGGTTTATTTGAATAATCATCCAAAAACGCACGTGCCTGAAGCAAGAAAAGGAACTTGCAGCGAGTGATTCATTATGTTATTTTTAATTCTCTTCTTTATTAGAGGCAATTTGTTATATCTGGCTTTTTTTTTGCTGTAATGAACTCACTTACTAAATCTGAAAACCATGCTATTTCAAAAGCAAAAGCAATTCTCAACAACTATCCGGGCAAACGGCCGCCAGAAAGAATTTAATTTTTTGAAAGTCAATTCGGCTTCCATCCCCACTTATCATATAGATGTCAGCGATGAAAGGGGAAATAGGCATTATTTTTCCCTTGTCCTCGCAGAAGACCACTGGGCCATTTCGGGGGGTGTTGCCGTGCCGGAATGGATACGTAATGCGGAAAAACTCTTAGAGACTACCGTACTCGAATATGAAAAACCTGGCGCCGTGAATGACTATCGGTAATAGATAAGTGAAAATGAATTTAGAAAAAAGCACGTCACATTTTTGTGGGAGAGGTAAATGTATTGCGGATAAAACGAATAAAAAAGTATAATCATTATTTTTGACGATGGCATTTTTTTATACCCCTTTTAGTGAAAGCCAGAGCATTTGCCGGTAAGGCTTATCGCGCAGTTACTTTAATTCGTTTTGTTTTTTTCCAATCGGTTATGCATTACCGTTAGTATTTCTTGAAATCGTGTATATTTTCAGTTTAATTACCCAAAACATATTCCCGGGAAAATTTATTTTCATTTTATGCGTTCTGTTTACTGATGCCTTTCCCAGAATTGGTGCTAAAACGATACCTGCATGAAAACAGCTGTTAATCATAATCCCGCCTGGAGATTGCTTTTTCTTTTGTTAGGGAGTCCTTTTTTATGTTTTGCCCAAACAGGCAGTTCGGGTTCTCCGTTTACTGCGCTGGGCCAGGCCGGAAACGCGACTACGCCAGGCATTTATCATTTTAACCTTGGAGGGCAGGTGTTTAGCACTTATGTAAACAACGGCTGGGTATTGGTCGCCAGTGATTCGGGAGGGGCAACCACAGTTTTACCGACGCTTACCGCGCTGAGCAATTCTACCCGGGGTGTACTGGCCGCCACAGTGCTGGCCACATTTACTACTGCGAACAAATTGCAGGTCAGCACCAGTGATGGGGGTATTAATTGCGTAACCACCAACGCTGCACTCCTCAACAGACTTATAAATGATTCGGCGCTGTTCATGGGCACGTTTGACAATGATAAGATCAATAATGCCAGTTGGACCGGCACCGGTCAGTCCTTTGTGCGGGGTTCAGGAGCATCCTGTTCAGGAACTGGCTTAGGAACGCATCTGGATTCCTGTCTTTTTTGGCCCTGCGGGGATGGCAATGGCATGCACTGGATACCCAGCGGCGGCTATCACCATGAAAGTTGGGGCGCCGGTGAAGCGGCAAATACCGTGGCATTTACCTTGTGGGCGCAGGCTAACCTGATCATTTTACCCATTACCATTTCCCAGTTTCGGGGAACTTTACTTTCGGGCAATGCTGTAGAACTACGCTGGATGACAGAAAGCGAAACCAACAGCGATTATTTTTTTGTGCAAAAATCATCAGATGGGATAAGCTGGTCAGATATTGCCAAACTAAGCGCGCAGGGAAATTCCAGCCAGCCTGTATCTTACACCGCTCTTGATAATCAACCCGAGGCAGGCCAGAATTATTACCGTCTGGAAGAAGTCAGCCGGGACGGGGCCATAAATTATTCGCAGATAATCAGCGTTGCGGACCCAAGCGCAATCAGCCTGAAATTATTCCCAAACCCTGCAGTTAAATACGCTTACCTGGAGGGAGGGGGGATGAACAATGTAAAAATATATACGATTACCGGCCAAGACGTCACCAATCTGGTGAAGCAGCAGAAAACTGGTATCACAGCGCTCATGCTGAACTTTGCCCTGGTTCCCAGGGGAATTTATTTAATACATGCAGGTATTCATGTTGTCAAAGTTGTGTTAGAATAGACAAAAAACTTTTCTAGAAATATTAGGCAGTTATTCTACCCTTTTTTTGTTTCCGGAATCGGACCCCAGACCCGCTCAATTTATTTTCAACAGAAAAAAAGCAGAATACAACGAGATTTATGATCTGCTTTATAAGCAATTTGCCATTTTCGGTTATCCGTAACCGGTAGTAATTATATTGTCACATGCATGAAAGGGGATCGATAAAACTCCATGTCCAGGATTAAGCTACTGAGGAAGATTCTGAATTCCGGGTATTTGACAATTGATATCATCACCATTCCGACTGGACTCCTGAAACGAATTGTCCATCACCATTAG
>DATGFZ010000579.1:0-6367 GCA_035308805.1 Puia sp.
GATATGCGAGGGGAAAAGCCAACAATGCGGAAATGCCGACAAGTTTCAAGAAATCTTTTGATAATAATGTTACGATGCGGGCAACATTTGCCCCCAGCACTTTTCGAATCCCGATCTCTTTGATACGCTGTGAAATGGCAAATGCAGACAATCCGAATAAACCCAGACAAGCAATAAAAATCGCTATGCAAGCAAACGAAACAAAAATGATTCCTTGCCTTTGTTCACTCTCGTATAATTTGTTGAAACGTTCATCCGAAAAATTAAATTGATATGGGGCTTCGGGAAACATTGTCTCCCAAGTTTTTTCAAGATATGTAAGCGAGCCATGAATATTATTTCCTGCTATTTTGATCGATACGTCGTTGTAATAAGCCTGGGATTTCGGCAACAATATGAAAACCATGGGAACAATTTGCTGATGCATGGATTCAAAATTAAAATCACTGATCACACCAATAACCTGCCCTTTTTGATTTCCATACTTAAAATCTTTGCCGATTGCATTCTGCGCCGTTTTCCACCCAAGCACCTTTATGGCAGATTCATTTAAAACAAAACCGGCTGTGTCAGTCGAATATTCGCGTGAAAAATTTCTTCCTGCCAAAAACTTAATACCGTAAACAGGAATAAAATCAAAGTCAACGTTAATATATTTTATGTCCGTATTAACAGGTTGTAACGAATCTCCGTTAATGACATATGCGCCCATATCATCAAGCAATCTCCCAGTAGGAACACGCGATGACCGCGCGACGTCTACAAATCCTGGATTACGCAAAAGCATTGTCCTGAATGTTTCATATTGTTTTCCCAGATCAGTTCCATACGGAATCAAAACAACATGCTCCTTGTCATAGCCTAAAGATTTTTGCTGCATGTACCGCAACTGCCGAAATACAATGGCAGTTGTTATAATTAAAATAATGCTGATCGCAAATTGTGTTGTTACCAAAATTTGCCTGAATGAGATAGAACCTGGGCTGGTTTTAAACAATCCTTTCAAAGTCTTTATTGGCTGAAAAGATGACATGAATAATGCCGGATAGATTCCGGATATAATTCCGATGACAAAAGGCGCACTGAATAACGGCACAAGGATTTGCCATTTTAATAGAATACCCAAAGAAAATTGTTGGTTTGAAATTCTATTAATCCAGGGCAATGCAAGAAATGCAAATAAGCTGGCAAGTATGATTGCGATCCAGCATAACAAAACGGATTCACCGAGAAATTGAAAGATCAATTCTTTTTTTCCTGCACCGATGACTTTTCTTATTCCTATTTCGCGGGCACGCAACGCCGATCGCGCAGTGGAAAGATTCATATAATTAATACAAGCAATCAATAATATAAAAAGCGCGACAATGGAAAAAATGTACACCCTTTTTATATCACCATTGGGTTCAGCTTCATAATCTGAATGCGAAAAAAGATGTATATCGGTAAGTTTTTGCAAGCCAAGACTGGTAAATTGAGAAGGATTCAATCCGTTGTAATCCTTATGGGGCATGTGCTTGTCAAGAAAAGCAGGGAATTGCGCGATCATTTTTTTTACCGGGTAATTATCCGGCAGCAGCAAGTAAGTAAAGAATGAATTGTTGCCCCAATTGGTTCGCAGGCCTTCGGTACCGTAAACTGTCGGGTCATTCAATGTGTTGAACGAAACCATTACCGCAGGATGAATGTGTGCATTTGCGGGAAAACCTTTGTAAACACCTGAAACTTTTAAATTGAATTGGTTGTTGAAGCGAATGCTCTTATTCATCGGGTCTTCATTACCAAAATATTTTTTTGCCATTTCTTCATCAAGCATTACCGTAAAAGGCATCGTCAGCGCTGTTTTCGGATCTCCCTGAGTAATTTTTACAGAAAAGACGTCAAACAAATTTTCATCAGCAAAATAAACCTCTTCGTTAAACAATTTCTCATGGTAACGCATTGACGTTTGTCCATTACTGAGCAACCTCGTCATTTTTTGGATTTCCGGGAAATCATTGATCAAGTAAGGTCCGAACGGAGGAGAGATTGTACTTAATCTTAAAGAAACATTTCCGTCCTGGTTATTGAAAGTGCGAGTCACACGATAAATGCGATTTGCATTTGCATTATATTTATCGTAACTCAATTCATTAAGTATATAAGCGAGAATTAACACGCAGCATGTCAATCCTACCGTGAGTCCGAATAAATTGATTGAGGAAATGACTTTGTATCTCATTAAATTCCTACATGCGATCTTAAAATAATTTTTTAGCATAAAAAAATGTTTAATTGCCTGATTTGAAAATTACTCATTTAAGTCCTTAATGAAAGTCTGTTTTTTCTTATTTATTCCGACCTCAAACTCTTAACCGGATTTGCTATTGATGCTTTTATCGCCTGAAAACTGATCGTAATAATGGCGATAAGTGTTGCTACCATCCCTGAGGCAGCAAACACCCACCAGCTGATAGCTACGCGGTAAGCATAGCTTTGAAGCCATGTAAACATTACATACCATGCCAGTGGAAATGCCAGCAACAAAGAGATTATTATGAGTTTAATAAATTCTGCCGAGAGCAAACCTGCCAAATTTGTAACGCTTGCCCCAAGCACTTTTCTAATACCGAATTCTTTTGTTCTGCGTTCTGCTGTGTAGGCTGCTAATCCAAATAAACCGAGACAAGAAATTATTATAGCCAGCGTTGCAAACACCCGTGACAATTTATTGACCAGCATCTCACTTTGAAACATTTGGTTAAATTCATCATCCACAAATTTGTAATCAAACGGGTAAGAAGGATTATCTTTCTTCATAATTTCCTGAATTTTGACAATTGCCTGTTCGGGGTCTTTGTCCCTTTTTAACCTTACATACATTGAACTCTCGTTTTCATAATGTGGTTCACAGAAAAAAATTAAAGGATCCGATTTACCATACATATCTCCGTAAACAAAATCCTTGGTTACACCCACAATTTTATAATTACTGGTACCCTCGCGTATGAATTGCCCGATTACATGCTGCGTATTCATCATTTTTGCCAGCGTTTCGGTAATAATGATATTTGAAGTATCTGTTGTCGGATTTGAATTAAAATCCCTGCCCTCAATGATTTTTATGCCGCAGGTAGAAAGTAATTCCGGGCTCACATATCTCTGCGAAATAATAATTTGGGCATTCACATCTTTTCCTTCCCATGAAAAATCGTTGCTGTTATTTCCTCCATAAATTGTTTCGTGGTCTGTAAGCGCCGCATTTACTACAATTCCGGTATTTAATAAATCCTGTTTTATGATGTTGAAATTTTTTCCCATATCACCCTGTACATTCATCACCATTAAATTGTCCTTGTTATATCCAAGTTCGCGGCTTTTTACGTGTTGTATTTGTTGAAAAATGATTACCGTGCTGATGATGAGAACTATAGAAACGGTAAACTGAAGGATAACAAGGCCTTTCCGGATCAACCCTGCGCTCCCCGTTTTTAATTTTATTCCTTTTAACACAAAAATCGGATTAAACGAGGATAAATACAATGATGGATAGCTGCCAGCAATCAAACCACAGACAATTGCAATCGCAGCCAGGGCGACCAAATGCAAAGGGTTTAAGAAGTTAAGTGAGAGATTTTTTTGGGATATGGTATTAAATAACGGTAAAGCGAAAGCCATAAGAATCATACTGACTATAACCGCGAGAAAAGCCATGAACAAAGCCTCCCCGATGAACTGTGTAATAAGCCTGTTTTTACCTGATCCCAATACTTTTCTAACGCCAACTTCCTTTGCCCGTTTTTCGCTTCTCGCAGTTGCTAGATTCATAAAATTAATGCATGCGAGGAAAAGAATTATCCAAGCAATAATAATAAACATGCGGACATATTGAATCCGACCTTTGCCCGTTTGTTTTCCGTTTTCAAAATTCTCTCGAAGATGCCAGTCATTCATGCTAAATAAAAAGCTGCTTACGATAGAAGCCGGAACTCTCTTCTTAATAAACCCATACAACTGTTTGTTGATAGAAGCCAGACTCGTCTTTCCATCAACTTCTGCTATAGTTAAAATGCTGTTGGAACCCCAGTTGCTTAACCAGGGGTTTTCCTTAAAATGGATTTCAAAAGGCGCAAGCCATTCAAATTGTATGGATGTATTTTCTGGAAAATCTTTTAAAACTCCGGTTATGGTGTAGTCTTTCTTATTATCAACCCTTATTGTCTTACCGAGAACTTCTTTATCATTAGCAAAAAATTTTTTTGCCGTTTTTTCGGTAATTACCATTGAATACAATTGCTTAAAGGCATTCTTTGGATTGCCCTGGACAAATGGCATAGTAAACATGCTGAAAATGGATGAGTCCGCATATTTGCCTGCAGCATACATGCTTCGGTTGTCAATGGTAAATAATAAATTATCATTCCCATCTGTGATGCGGCATGCATTTACTATTCCGGGTATTTCTGCTTTCATCGCTGGTGCCATGAGTCCCGGCGTGCTCTCAAAAGTGCTGTAATGTTCCGCGAATGGCCAATTGTTAAGTGCCATGTAAAGTCTGTCTTTTTTCACATTCACACTATCGAATGTTACTTCGTCTTCTACCCACAAAAAAATCAAACCAGTGCAGGCAATACCAACTGCCAATCCAAAAATGTTGAGAAAACTATAGATTTTATTTTTCCAGAGATTGCGGAATGTTGATTTGAAAAAATTTTTATACATATCAGGGCATTTAAAAATTATCATTCCAAAATTCGAAATCGTATTTCCGGTTATAGATTGTTGCTGATTTTTTATCATTGACCCCTCCCCAATGGTCAATGGCTCTATTCTGTTTTCAAACTTTTCACCGGGTTTTTCAATGCCACGCGTATCGCATGCATGCTCACTGTCAACATGGCAAGCAACAAAGTTAATGCGCCGGCAATAAGATAAATTGTCCAGCTCATATTAGTTCTGTAAGTAAAATCCTCCAACCATTTTGTGATCGTCCACCACGCGATCGGAAATGCAATGACCATTGCGACCAATGTAAGACGGATAAAATCCTTTGATAAGGCGATCACAATATTACTTACCGATGCGCCCAGTACTTTTCTTATTCCGATCTCTTTGAATCGTTGCTGGGCTGAATAAGATGACAATCCGAACAAGCCAAGACAAGCAAGGATAATGGCGATAAATGAGAATAAATTCATCACTTTCCCAAGACGGAGTTCTGCATCATAAAGTTTGTTATAATCATCATCCATGAAACGATATTCGAATGGACGTTCAGGAACAAGTATCTTCCATTTCGATTCTAAAAAAGCAATGGTTTGCGAAAGATCATGACCACTCAATTTCACCAGCAATTCCCTCGCCCATCTTTCCGGAAATAAAATGTATCCTTTTATCGGGTCGTGAAGCGATTGAAAATTGAAATCCCTTACAACACCTTTTACATATCCCGGCCGATCATCTCCCAAAAACATTTTTTTCCCTATTGCTTGCTGAGGTGTCCATCCCAGTTGTTTTGCAGCCGATTCATTCAAGACAAAATGATACAACCTTGTTTTGCTATTTGTATCGTCGGCCTGTTTGACGTCTTGGGCATTAAAACTTGACCCCGCAATCAGCTGTAAGCCTGTAGTCTCAATAAAATCCTCATCCGCAGGGTTTGCCGTAACCGCAACCTGTTCATTTTCCGGCATTTTGTCCGAACGCATATTATAACCCCCGCCGCCTTCCACCGGGGAACGATGACAACGTGAAATGCTGAGTACATCAGGGTTTTGCTTAAATTCCTGTTTGATAAAATCCATTCGCATGAGCGACGAACCATTCATGTCCATATGGGTAAACATTGAGCTACTCATTGGCAAAATCAGCACATGCTCACGGTCGTAACCTAAATTTTTGTGCTGAATATAATACAATTGTTTTTGCATCATAATGGTGGCAACGATAAGAAAAACGGAAATGACAAACTGAAAAACGATCAGTGATTTTCGGAGCCATTGACCAGACCCGGAATTTTTGAATGAACCTTTTAATACTTTTATTGGCTGAAACCCTGAAAGAACTATAGCTGGATAACTGCCCGATATAAAACTTACCAAAACTGCAACTGCAAGAGAAAATAAAGTGAACGGTAAAGAAAATAGTGAACCAGCGTGCAATTCCTTTTGAGATAATTGATTAAAATAAGGAAGTGTCAGTGCTGCGATAGCCAAACTGAATAAGATCGCCAATAGGCAAACCAATAATGACTCTCCGATAAATTGCCAGAACAATTGTTGTTTTTCGGCGCCGATTACTTTTCGCACGCCAACTTCTTTTGCCCTTTCAATGGAACGTGCTGTACTCAGATTAATATAAGTTGAGCAGGCAATTATTAATATCAGCA